>NZ_BCPP01000397.1:0-6088 GCF_016586125.1 Burkholderia sp. E168m23 | reverse complement strand
CCGGGTGTCGCCGCGCTGCAGGCGGCGATCAATCCGGCCCCGACGAGCGCGCTCTATTTCGTCGCGAAGGGCGACGGCACGAGCGTGTTCTCGGACACGCTCGGCGACCACAACAAGGCCGTGGATAAATACATACGAGGTCAATAATGGCGAGCGGTAAATTCATCACGTTCGAAGGCATCGACGGGGCGGGGAAGACCACCCACCTGCAATGGTTCTGCGAACGTCTCCAGGGCCGGCTGGCGGCGGCCGGCCGGCAAGTGGTCGTCACCCGCGAGCCGGGCGGCACGCAGCTCGGCGAGAAACTGCGTGAAATCCTGCTGAACCAGCCGATGGATCTCGAAACGGAGGCGCTGCTGATGTTCGCCGCACGGCGCGAGCACCTCGCGCTCGTGATCGAACCGGCGCTCGCGCGCGGCGACTGGGTCGTGTCCGACCGCTTCACCGACGCGACGTTCGCGTACCAGGGCGGCGGCCGCGGGCTGCCGCGCGACAAGCTCGAGACGCTCGAGCGCTGGGTGCAGGGCGGGTTCCAGCCCGACCTCACGGTGCTGTTCGACGTCGCGCCGCAAGTCGCGAGCGAGCGCCGCGGCGCCGTGCGCATGCCCGACAAGTTCGAAAGCGAGTCCGACGCGTTCTTCTCGCGTACACGGGCCGAATACCTGCGGCGCGCGGAAGAGGCGCCGCACCGCTTCGCGATCGTCGACGCGACGCGATCGATTCCCGAGATCCGCCAGCAGCTCGAACGCGTGCTCGCCGCGCTGTAACCCGCAAGGAACGCACCACATGATCTATCCGTGGCAAACCGACGACTGGAACCGCCTGCAGCAATTGCGCGCGCAATGGCCGCATGCGCTGCTGCTGCACGGTCAGGCCGGGATCGGCAAGCTGCAGTTCGCGCAGCATCTCGCGCAGGGTTTCCTGTGCGAATCGCCGCAGCCGAACGGCGAGCCGTGCGGCACCTGCGCGGCCTGCAACTGGTTCTCGCAGGGCAACCATCCCGATTACCGGATCGTGCTGCCCGAGGCGCTGGCGGGCGAGGCGCCGGGCGCGGCGGACGACGCGAAGCCGGCCGACGCGGACGAAGGCGGCAAGAAGACCCGTGCGCCGAGCAAGGAAATCAAGATCGAGCAGGTGCGCGCGCTGCTCGACTTCTGCGGGGTCGGTTCGCACCGCGGCGGCGCGCGCGTCGTCGTGCTGTATCCGGCCGAGGCGCTCAACGTCGCTGCATCGAACGCGTTGCTGAAAACGCTGGAGGAGCCGCCGGCCGGCGTCGTGTTCCTGCTCGTGTCGGCGCGCATCGACCGCCTGTTGCCGACGATTATCAGCCGCTGCCGCCAGTGGCCGATGACGGTGCCGGCGCCGGAGGCCGCCGCCGCGTGGCTCGCGGCGCAGGGCGTCGACCACGCCAGCGCGCTGCTTGCCGAAGCCGGCGGCGCGCCGCTCGCCGCGCTGGCGCTCGCGAGCGACGAGAACCGCCCGCTGCGCGACTACACGCTCGGGCAACTGGCCGCCGGTGCGGCGTGCGATCCGTTCGCCTGCGGCGAGACGCTGCAGAAGCTGCCGGTGCCGCTGGTGCTCGGCTGGCTGCAGCGCTGGCTGTACGATCTGCTCGCGCAGCGGATGGCCGGCGCGCCGCGCTACTTCCCGACGCACGCGGCGGCCCTGGCGCGCTGCGCGGAAGCGGTCGACGCGAACGCATTCGCGCGCTTCATGAAAGCCGTGACGCGGCAGCGGACGGTCGAGAACCATCCGCTCAACGCGCGGCTCGTATTCGAGGAATTGTTTCTCGGATATCGGGAAATATTCGCTTGATCTGGCATTGTTTCCGATGGGTTGCGAAATGATGAGCGGATCACGCGGGGGCGCGACCGTGGCCGGCCGGCCCGCCCACCTTGCCCGGTGCCGCATGCCGGCGGGCGCATGAGCGCCCGTCTCACGTATTCAGGAAACACGATGTTCGTCGACTCTCACTGCCACATCAATTTCAAGGGCCTGGCCGACCGCCTGCCGGCCGTTCTCGAGAACATGCGCGAGCACGACGTCACGCATGCGCTGTGCGTGTCTGTCGATCTCGAGACGCTGCCCGAGGTGCTTGCGATCGCCGAAGCGCACGACAACGTGTACGCATCGGTCGGCGTGCATCCCGATCACGAGGACATGCGCGAGCCGACGCTCGCGGAGCTGGTCGAGCTGGCCGCGCACCCGAAGGTCGTCGCGATCGGCGAAACCGGCCTCGACTACTATCGCCTCGAAGGGCGCTCGATCGCCGACATGGAATGGCAGCGCGAACGTTTTCGCACGCACATTCGCGCGGCGACCGCGACGATGAAGCCGCTGATCATCCACACGCGTTCGTCGTCGGAAGACACGCTGCGGATCATGGCCGAGGAGCGCGCGGACGTGCCGGGCGGCGTGATGCACTGCTTCACCGAGCCGTGGCCGGTCGCCGAGCAGGCGCTCGCGCAGAACTTCCATATCTCGCTGTCGGGCATCGTCACGTTCAAGAACGCGACCGACGTGCAGGACGTCGCGCGGCGCGTGCCGCTCGACCGGCTGCTGATCGAGACCGACTCGCCGTACCTCGCGCCGGTGCCGTATCGCGGCAAGCCGAATGAACCTGCGTACGTCAGCCATGTCGGACGCTTTATCGCATCCGAGCGCGGTGTCGCCGTCGAGGCGCTCGCCGATGCGACGACGCAGAACTTTTTCCGGCTGTTCAAGATCGCCCGCTAACGACGGGCGCGCAGCCGACAACCCAGGGAAGGAGCCCACAACAATGACGAAGCCGACCAACCATCTGCCCAAACGCGCACTCGTTGCCGCCGCATTCGTCGCGAGCGGCCTGTTCGCCGCCGCCGGCGCGCATGCCGAGTCGCTCGACGCGATCGTCAAGGCCGTCAAGTTCGACGACATCGCCGATATCGGCAAGCAGCTCAAGAGCGGCAAGCTCGATCCGAACACGCTCGCGCCGAACGGCGACCCGATCCTCGTGATCGCCGCCCGCGAGAAATCCGACAAGGTCGCGGCCGCGATCGCCACGACGCCGAACGTCGATCTCGAGAAGGAAGACAAGGCCGGCGAAAACGCGCTGATGCTCGCGTCGCTGAACGGCGACCTCGGGCTCGTCAAGCTGCTGATCGACAAGGGCGCGGAAGTCAGCAAGAAGGGCTGGGCGCCGCTGCATTACGCGGCGACCAACGGCCAGGACGCGGTCGTCAAGGTGCTGCTCGACCACGACGCGTATATCGACACCGCGTCGCCGAACGGCACGACGCCGCTGATGATGGCCGCGCGCGGCAACCATGCGTCGACGGTCACGCTGCTGCTCGACCAGGGCGCCGATCCGCAGGTGAAGAACCAGCTCGGCATCACCGCGCTCGAGTTCGCGAAGCACTACAACGCGCCGGACGCGATCGAGATCCTGAGCAAGCGGACGACGCGTATCGGTGCGGCGACGCCGGCAGATGCGCAAAAGAGTGCAAAATAACGTTTTTTGGTGCGGCGGCGCCTGTCCGCCGGGCCGGCTTCCGGCCGGCGCCGGGCATCCGGCGCCGCACCAGCCAGGGCAGCAGGCGGTCTCGGGCCGCATTGACATAAGAAGGAACACCATGTTGCGCGCAATGTTTTGTGCCGCGGCGTTTGCCGTGCCATTGTCGGCGGCGGCTTTCACGGGCGCGGATCTCGACCGGCTGTGCGCGAAGACGGACGTCAAGTCGCGGGCGTCGTGCGCGGCCTATATCGAAGGCGCCGCCGACGGCGTCTACAACACGATCGATGCGATCGGCGGCACCACGGGGCCGCGCGTCGGCCAGTACTTCTGCCTGCCGCCCGACATCCGGGCGCAACAGATGACGGACGCGGTGCGCAAGTACATCGCCGAGAATCCAAAGCTGGCCGACTACAACGCGAGCACCGCGGTGTCGCTCGGTCTCGGCAAGGCGTTTCCCTGCAGGAACGGCAACTGATCTGACGCCGTGTCCGGGCGCGTGCATGGCCCGGACGTCGCCGACGCATCCAGGACGAAGCCTGTGCGCTTCATCACTCGAGGGCGCCGATGATTTCAATCGAGGAACTGCAGCGCATCGCCGATGCGCCGTTGCATTCGTGGCTCGGCACGCTGGGCGTGTCGGTCATCGTCATACTGGTCGTCACGGTCGTGCACCGCCTCGGCGCACGTATCGTCAAGCGCATCGCGCAGCCGTATCCGCTGATGAGCGCGATCCTGCGCTACATCGACAAGCCGTCGCTCGTCGTGCTGGCGCTGCTGGCGCTCGAATTCGTGTGGGTCCAGGCGGACGACGGCATGTCGTTCGTGCGCGGCATGCGCACCGCGGCCGCGGTCGGCTCGATCGTGTCGCTCACGTGGCTGCTGGTACGGCTCGCGGCCGGCGTCGGCGACGCGATCATCCAGGCCCATCCGATCGACACGGCCGACAACCTTCAGGCACGGCGTGTCCATACACAGGCCAAGGTGCTCGTGCGGACCGTGATGGTGCTGATCGTGATCATCGGCACCGGCGCCGCGCTGATGACGTTCCCCAACGTGCGCCAGGTCGGCGCGAGCCTGCTGGCATCGGCCGGTGTGGCAGGGCTGGTCGCCGGTATCGCCGCGCGGCCGGTGCTCGGCAACCTGATCGCCGGGTTGCAGATCGCGCTCACGCAACCGATTCGGCTCGACGACGTGGTCGTGATCCAGGGCGAGTGGGGGCGCATCGAGGAAATCACCGGCTCGTTCGTGTCGGTGCGGCTGTGGGACCAGCGGCGCCTCGTCGTGCCGCTGCAGTGGATCATCGAGAACCCGTTCACGAACTGGACGCGCAGCAGCGCGGAGATCATCGGCACCGTCTACCTGTCGGTCGACTACCGCACGCCGCTTGCGCCGCTGCGCGAGGAACTCGCGCGGCTCGTCCACGCCGCGCCCGAGTGGGACGGTCGCGTGCAGGTGCTGCAGGTGACCGATGCGACGGAGCGCACGATGCAGTTGCGCGCGCTCGTCAGCGCGGCCGATTCGTCGTCGTGCTGGGATCTGCGCTGCCGCGTGCGCGAAGGGTTGATCGCGTATCTGCAGCACCGCTATCCGCAATGCCTGCCGCGCAGCCGGATGGAACTGTATCCGCACGAATCCGCGCCGGACGCACCGAATCCCGAAAGGCCGCACGCGCGATCGCCCGCCGCCAGCACGGCGGCCAACACCGCAGCCGACCCGCAGGCCGTCGACGGCCGCTGAACGCGGCCCGAGTCCTGCGGCCATTCCCTGTTTCCCATTGTCATGACCGCGCTGAAGACGCTCGCCATCGCCAATTACCGCTCGCTGCGCGAGCTGATCGTGCCGCTCGCGGCGCTCAATGTCGTGACGGGGCCGAACGGCAGCGGCAAATCGAGCGTGTATCGCGCGCTGCGGCTGCTCGCCGACACCGCGCAGGGCCGCGTGATCCCGTCGCTCGCACGCGAGGGCGGCTTGCCGTCGACGTTGTGGGCCGGCCCCGAGCGCTTCTCGCGCGCGATGCTGGCGGGCGACGTGCCGGTGACGGGCACCGTGCGCAAGGGGCCGGTGAGCCTGAAGCTCGGCTTCGCGTGCGACGATTTCGGCTATGCGATCGATCTCGGCCTGCCGCTGCCGAGCCGCTCACAGTTCGCGCTCGATCCGGTGGTCAAGCGCGAATGCATCTGGGGCGGCGCGTTGCTGCGTCCGTCCACGCTGCTGGTCGACCGGCAGGGCGCGCAGATCCGTGCGCGTACCGCATCGGGCGACTGGCAGACGATTCCGCAGCCGGTCGCGAGCTTCGACAGCATGATGACCGAGTTCGCCGATCCGACCGGGGCGCCCGAGATGATCGCGGTGCGCGAACGGATTCGCTCGTGGCGCTTCTACGACCATTTCCGGACCGATGCGCAGGCGCCGGCACGCCAGTCGCACATCGGCACCCATACGCCGGTGCTCGCGGACGACGGGGCCGACCTGGCCGCCGCGCTGCAGACGATCCGCGAAATCGGCGACGCGGCGGCGCTCGATGCGGCGATCGACGACGCGTTTCCCGGCGCGTCGGTCGAGATCGACAATCCGGGCGGCCGCGGCCGCTTCGCG
>NZ_BCPP01000396.1:0-6117 GCF_016586125.1 Burkholderia sp. E168m23 | reverse complement strand
CGAGCCGGGGCCGCTCGAGCATTTCTTCCTGCTGCAGATTCCGCTGCGCGGCGACGCCGAGATCGAATGCGGCGCGACGCGCTTCGTGTCGTCGCCGGGCACCGCGTCGCTGCTTTCGCCGACGCTGCCGTTGAAGATGCGCTGGGGCGATGCGTGCCCGCAGGTGATCCTGCGCATCGAGCGTGAAGTGATGGAGCGCCACGCGCAGCGGCATTTCGGCGACGACCGGCGTGCGAGCGTCGAATTCGAACCGGAATTCAGCCTGGCGTCGCCGCAGGGCACCTGTCTCGCGCAATTGCTGCCGGTGCTCGCCGGCGCGATCGCGACGGACGCGCATCCGTTGCGTCATCCGCTTGCGTTCGAGCAGCTCGAATCGACGCTGCTCAACCTGCTGCTGCACGGCCACCCGAACAGCGCACGCGACGGCACGCGGCGCCTGCCGACGGCGCTCGCGCCGTTCTACGTGCGGCGCGTCGAGGAATACATTCGCGCGCATCTCGACGAGCCGCTGACGATCGAACGGCTCGCCGATCTCGCCGGCGTCAGCCCGAGCACGCTGTTCGCCGGCTTTCGCAATCGCCACGGGATCACGCCGATGGGCTTCGTGCGGCAGTTGCGGCTGCAACATGTGCGCGACGAACTGCTGGCCGACGATACGCCGGGGCTCGCGTCGGTCACCGATATCGCGCTGAAATGGGGTTTCGCGCACCTCGGACGCTTCGCGATCGAGTACAAGCGCGCGTTCGGCGAATCGCCGTCGGCGACGCTCAGGATGCGGCGCGTGCGAGGGTGAACGCGACGGCGGGCGCGCTGTCCCGCCGTCGCGATGGTCCATGCGGCTGCGCCTGGCCCGGCGGGCGTGCCGGGCGCAGCCGCTGGCCGGATCGTCTACGTCACACCGTGCCTTTCTTCAGATCGTCGATGCACGGGATGCCGGCGCGTCGTTTCGGCCGCAGGAATTTCGGCATCGACGGGGCCTGGCCGACGCCTGCCTGGCTCTGACCGGTCCTGGGCTTCAACGCGGCCGGCTTGGCCTTGCGCGGCATCCGGCAGCCGCCGGCCGCCAGGTCGCCGTACGGATCGTCGTCGACGGCTGCCGCGGGGGCCGCCGGCATCGCCGGGGCGGCTGCCGCGACCAGCATCGGCGCGAACGGCAACGCATGCATCCGCTCGCCGGTCAGGACGAACGCACCGTTGGCCACCGCCGGTGCGATCGGCGGCACGCCGGCGTCGCTCAACCCGGTCGGATGCGCGTCCGACGGAACGAAGAAGACATCCACCGGCGGCGCTTCCTGCATGCGCACGGGTGGATAGTCGGCGAAACCGGCGTTGCGCACCGCGCCATGGTCGACGTCGATCGCGAAGCCCGGCTTCGTCGTCGCGAGGCCGAACAGCGCGCCGCCCTGGATCTGCGCTTCCGCGCCAGTCGGGTTGACGATGCGGCCCGCATACACGCCGGCCGTCACGCGATGCACGCGCGGTTGCTGCGCTTCGATCGAGACCTCCGTCACGTAAGCCACGACCGTCCCGGCCGATTCATGCATGGCCGTGCCCCATGCGTGCCCGGCAGGCAGCGTGCGCGTGCCGTAGCCGGATTTGTCGACGGCGAGCGCGAGCGCCTGGCGATGGGGCGCGTGCTCGGGACCGGACAGCCGTGCCATCCGATACGCGACCGGGTCCTGTCGCGCCGCGTGCGCGAGCTCGTCGACCAGCGTCTCCATCACGAATGCCGTATGCGTATGGCCGCCCGAGCGCCACGACTGGACCGGCACGTCCGCGTCCGTCTGATGGACCGACACCTGCATCGGAAAGCCGTACGGGCTGTCGGCGACGCCTTCGGTCAGCGCGGGGTCGACGCCACCCTTGCGAATCGTCGTGCGCTCGAGCGGCGAACCCTTCAGCACCGACTGGCCGACGACGACGTGCTGCCAGTCGCGCACGGTGCCGCTGCCGTCCACGCCGATGTCGACGCGATGCAGCACCATCGGGCGGTAATAGCCGCCGCGCAGATCGTCCTCGCGCGTCCAGATCGTCTTGACCGGGCCGAGGTGGCCGGCCGCCAGATAGGCGGCGGATACGCGCGCGGCTTCGACCACGTAGTCCGACGTCGGCGTCGAACGCCGGCCGTAGTCGCCGCCCGACGTCAACGTGAAGATCTGGACCTTGGCCGGCGCCACGCCGAGCGCCTTCGCGACCGCGGCGCGATCGGCCGTCTGCAGCGACGATCCGCCCCAGATCTTGATCCCGCACGCGCAGCTCGCCGGGCCGACGTCCACCGTACAGCTGAGCGGCTCCATCGGCGCATGCGCGAGATACGGAAATTCGTATTCCTTCTGAATCCGTGTTGCCGGTGGCGGCGCACTGCCGCTCGACGCTGTCCGCACCACGGTGCCGGGCGAGGCGGCGAGCTGCTTGTAAGCGCGCATCTGTTCCGCTGACGACACGCTCGACCCGCTGTCCTTCCATGTGACCTGCAGCGCATCGCGCCCGAGTTTGGCCGGCCAGTACCCATCGGCGATGACGGCCACGCCGGTGCCGCCGCGGTCGACCGGGATCTCGACGACTTCCACCACGCCCTTGATCGCCCGGGCCGCGGCCGCGTTGTAGCTCGCGACCTGCCCGCCGAAGCGTGGCGGGCGCGCGATCACGGCCACCTTCATGTCCGGCAGGCGCCAATCCATCCCGTACTTGAGCGTGCCGTCGAGCATCGCGCGTGCGTCGATGCGCGGTGTCGGCTTGCCGATGATGCGGAACTGGTCCGGCGATTTCAACGGCACCCGCTGCGGCACCGGCATCTCCATCGCGTCGGGCGCCAGTTCGCCGTAGGTCGCGCTGCGGTTGCCGGCCGTCACGACACCGTTCGCGGTGCGGCACGCGGCGGGATCGACGTTCCAGCGCCGCGCGGCCGCGGCGACGAGCATCGCGCGCGCGGACGCGCCGAGTTCGCGGTATTGCGCGAACGAGTGATTGACCGACGTCGCGCCGCCGGTCATCTGGATGCCCGTCACCGGGTCCTTGTACGGCTCGCCGGCCGGTGCGAGCACGGTGCGTACGTTGCGCCAGTCGGCATCCAGTTCGTCGGCCAGCGCCATCGGCAGCGCGGTGCTGACGCCCTGGCCGGATTCCGTCCGGTTGACGGCGATCGTCACCGTGTTGTCCGGCGCGATGATCAGGAATGCTTGCGGTGGCGAAGACGGAAGGGCTTTGCCGGCTTCGGCCGTGGCCCGGGTCGGCGCGATGCCCAGTGCAAGGCAGCCGCTCGCCGCCATCGTGAGTTTCAGGAAGCCGCGCCGGCCGAGCGACGGAGAACCTGTTCCGGCGACCGGCGAAGCGTCGGGGTGGGGGGCGTCGGTGCTCGCCGGGCGCCCGGCAGTGCGAATACGCATGGTCAAAGTCTCCCGGCAGGCTCAGGCAAGCGCGCTGGCCGCATCGTGAATCGCGGCGCGGATGCGCTGGTAGGTCGCACAGCGGCACAGGTTGCCGGCCATCGCGCGATCGATGTCGGCGTCGGTCGGCGCCTTGTTGCCGCGCAGCAGGGCGGCCGCGCTCATCATCTGACCGCTCTGGCAGTAGCCGCATTGCGCGACGTCGTGCCGGAGCCACGCGTCGAGGACGGCCTTGCCGAGCGCATCGTCGGCGAGATGTTCGGACGTCGTGATGCGCGCACTGCCGACCGCCGACAGCGCCAGCGTGCAGCTTCGGGCCGCCCGGCCGTCGACATGAACGGTGCAGGCGCCGCAGTCGCCGGTGCCGCAGCCGAACTTGGTGCCGGTCAGCCCGAGGTTGTCGCGCAGCACCCAGAGCACCGGCGTCGACGGATCGGCATCGATCTCGGCCGGCCGGTTGTTGATGTTCAACGTCACCATCGTGAAGTTCTCCCTTGGACACCTCGTTATCGCCCGCGAATCGGAAAGGCAATGCGGCGGATCTGAATCAATTAAAGCAGATCCGCTAAAAATTCGGCATCCGGGAATTTGATTTTTTTGCCTTTCTTAATGATTTGCGTGATTTACTTAAAGAGAATCATTTTCATCTCGGGCGTAAATGAGTTAATCGGGATGAAAGAATGTTGAGTTTTGCCAAAAAAATATCCGGCCCATGGAAAACGTTTGCGAGTCGAGCCTATATTTGTCTCGCGATCACGCCTGGAGACATGAGAATCGGACGGCAGGTACTGACGAACGGGTAGGCGGGGCGACGGCGGTACGGTTGTCCGACCGGGCAGGTCCGGCGTTTGATTGTCGGGCGGAAGGCTCCGTACATACGGGATTTCGGCGGCGAGGCGGTGTTGGCCTGCAGGGACGGACGGGGTTCGACTGTGCTCCCCCGGGCAGTGCTTCCGGCTATATGAAAACAACTGTTTCTGATTAGCGAAAAACTTACCGGGTGACGAAGGGGGCTTAAAAGTAAAATATGCCGATTCAATAATTCTCATCGATTCATTCTTATTTGTTTTTAATCCAGCCAACCACTTCGGATTGGTGACGGGGCGGTGTTTTTCTAAAAAACATCGAATAGCGAATTCCAGTATTTGTCTTCGGCATTTTAAATGCGTCGAGGCAATACCCGGTGTCGTCGATTCTCTTATGGGAAGGTGTGATTATGCGTATGCGCATGGGCTCGAACAAAAAGCGCGCGGAAGCACGTCCGAAACTCCTCGTCCCGACCGGCATGCTGGTCGCGCTGGTCGGTGCCGGGATCGTCCCCGTCGACGCGCTGGCCGCCTGCACCGGAACGACGATCGTCAGTTGTACCGGAGCCACCACGTCCTATTCGAACGGCACCAACAATCTCAACCTGACCGTTGCGCCGCTCGCGACCGTATCCGTGGTGCCGTTGCTCGGCGGCACCGCGCTGTCGCTGACCGGCAGCGGCGTCACGCTGACCAACAACGGCAGGATCGACCCCGCGTTGTCCGGGTTGAGCCTCGTGTCGAACGGCACGGTGGTCGGCAATGTCGGGTCGGCGAGCACCGTCAACGTCACGAACACCAGCTCGGGCGTGATGATGGGGTCGACGAGCTCGCTGCTCAACGGGCCGGCGCTGACGGTATACAACGGCACGGGCGGCACGACGAACATCACGAATGCCGGCACGATCGGTACGACCGGCTTGCTGGGCTTCAGCGCCGGCCCGACCGCGCAGGTCGTGACCACGTCGGGCGGCGCACAGGTCAACTTCACCAACGCGAGCGGCGGCGCGATCAACGGTTCGGTGGTGCTCGCGCCCAGCGGGACGCCGGGCGCGGGGAACACGTTCACCAACGCCGGCACCGTCACCGGCAACGTGTCGCTGGGCGCGGCCCTCGGCACGTCGAACACGTTCAATGCGCAGACCGGGTCGTCGGTCGGGCTCGGCGTCGATGCCGGCCTGGGCGGCAACAACACGCTCAACCTGCAACTGAACACGGCTGTCGGTAGCCCGGCGAACGGCACCATTGCAGTCGATACGTACGGCAATTTCAACAACCTCGGCGTGCAGGGCGGCACGTGGGACCTCACCGGCGCATCGACCGCGACGAACGCGTCGCTGACCGGCGGCACCGCGATCGTCCACGGCGCCGGGGCCCTGGGCACCGGCACGATCGTCGCCGGCGGCGGCACGCTCGAGGCCGGCGCGGCCGGCGTGAACCTCCTCAACAACGTGGCGCTCGGCACGAGCCTGACGGTCGACGGCGCGAACGGGCTCGCGTTGTCGGGCACGATCGGCGGCGGCGGTGCGCTGAACGCGAGCGGCACCGGCACGCTGACGCTGAACGGCGCCAATTCGTTCACGGGCGGAACGAATCTGACGGGCGGCGGGGGGCTCGTCGTCGGCACCGGCACGGCGCTCGGCGCGGGCGCGCTGAACGTGAGCAGCGCGGGCGGCACGCTCGGCACCAGCATCGGCGGCACGTTGCTCGGCAATGCCGTGAATATCGACACCGGCGTGACGCTGGGCCTGAACGGTTCGGCCAACCTCGGCCTGAGCGGCACGATCGCCGGCAATGGCGGTCTTGCGCAAACCGGCGCGGGGACGACGACGCTGCTCGGCGCGAACACGTTTCTCGGGCGGCACGGCGCTGAGCGGCGGCGGGCTGATCGCCGGCACCGGCGCGGCGCTCGGCACCGGCGCGCT
>NZ_BCPP01000395.1:0-6119 GCF_016586125.1 Burkholderia sp. E168m23 | reverse complement strand
TGGGTCCAGATGCCCTTGAGCGCCTGGATGAATTCCTTCGAGCGCCGATAGCGTTCGTCGTGCTCGAGCCACGGCTCGCCGATCGCGGTGAATTCGCCCTTGAACCACCCGCTCACGACGTTGATCGCGATGCGTCCGTTCGAGATGTGGTCGATCGTCGCGAGCTGCTTCGCGACCACGGCCGGATGCCACGGCCCCGGCAGGATCGCGGCGAGCACCTTGAGCTTCGTCGTCGCATGCAGCAGCGCCTGGCTGAACGACACCGACTCGTGCTGGTATTCCGCGCCGTAGCCGGCCGTGAAGCGGATCTGGCTCAGCGCGTAGTCGAAGCCGGCCGCCTCGGCCGTGCGCGCGAGCTTCTGGTTGTATTCGAGGCTCCAGTCGGTGCGCTGCTCGATCGTGCTGACGACGAGGCCGCCGCTGACGTTCGGCACCCAGTACGCGAATTTGACGCCATCGGCGGAAGGGTCGGGAAGGCTCATGAAGGTGTCCTGGTCGAAGGGGAAACGAAAAAGCGGCTTACGCGGCCGCGGCGGAAAGCACGGGCGCACGCAGTTGCGGCACCGCGCGATTCACGGCGAGCGCGATGCGCTCGCGCAACGCCGGACTGGCGATCTGGTACTGGTCGAAATCGCTTTCGGACGCATACACGCCGATCGGCAGCGTGCGCGCCTGGAAGAAGCTGAACAGCGGGCGCAGCTGATGGTCGATCACCAGCGCATGGCGTTCGCTGCCGCCGGTGGCCGCGAGCAGCACCGGCACGTCGACGAGCGCGTCGTGGCGCACAAGGTCGAACAGGTGCTTGAAGAGGCCCGTGTACGACGCGCGATACACCGGGCTCGCGACGACGAGTGCGTCAGCCGTCTCGATCGCGCGGATCAGCGCATCGAGATCAGGCGGTACCTGCGCACGCGTGAGCGCGCCGGCCAGCCGGCTGCCGATCTCGCCGAGTTCGATCAATCGCGTCTCGATCGGCAGCGCGGCGCCGAGCGCCGTGACGATCGCGTCGGTCAGCGCGAGCGTGCGCGACGGCCGCTGCAGGCTGCCCGATATCGCGACGACGTTGAGGGTGTGGCTCATGCAATGCGTTCCCGTGGTGAAGCCGCGCGCAATGCGGCGATACCGGTTCGGGGCAGCAAGGAGCGTGCCATTGGCGCGGTTGCGTGACGGAAATTTCGTCTGCACCGCGAAGTTTCTCGCCATCGCCCGTCAGAAATGGCGCTCGACCAAATGCGCGGCAGTGGCAAGCGTTCCGGTTCGCGCGTCACATCGATATTCCGTCACGCGATGAATCCGGTGCAGCGGGTCTGCTGACGCGCTGCTGATCAGGCAGCAGCGCGTCACGCACGATAGCGCTGAATTCGATGCTGCGACGTCACTGCCCCGTCGCTCTTCCGCGCCATTGCGGGTTCCGCAGCAATCGCGCTTTGGTTATCAGAAATCGATGCTTTTCGCGCGCGGCGAAACGTTCAACACTTTGCTGATCACGCAGCAGCCGACCCGCATTGCCCGGCCATCCAACGGTTCATCGCCATGACTTCCATTTCCGCATCGCCGCGCCCGCTCAATCTTCGTGTCGTTACCGCTTCCCGCGACCCCGCAGGCCTTCAAGCCGCGGCGCCCGTGCGCACGCTGCCCGAACGCCACGCGCAGGCCCGCGCCCAGGCGCAGGTGTTCGCCGATCCGCGTTCGCTCGCGCTGCTCGAACAGGTTCGCCGCGTCGCACCGAGCGACGCGAACGTGCTGATCGTCGGCGAGACGGGCACCGGCAAGGAACTGATCGCACGGCACGTGCACGAGCTCGGCGCCCGTCGCGACGGGCCGTTCGTCGCGGTGAACTGCGGCGCGTTCTCCGAAACGCTCGTCGATAGCGAACTGTTCGGCCACGAAAAAGGCGCGTTTACCGGCGCATTCAGCGCGAAGCCCGGCTGGTTCGAAGCCGCGCACGGCGGCACGCTGTTTCTCGACGAAATCGGCGACCTGCCGCTCGCGATGCAGGTGAAACTGCTGCGCGTGCTGCAGGAGCGCGAGGTCGTGCGGCTCGGTTCGCGCACGGGCATTCCGGTCGACGTGCGTGTGGTCGCGGCGACCAACGTCGACTTGCAGCAGGCGGTCACGGCCGGACAGTTTCGCGGCGACCTGTTCTACCGGCTCAATGTCGTGCAGCTCGCGGTCCCGCCGTTGCGCGACCGTCCGTGCGACATCCTGCCGCTCGCGCGCCACTTCTTCGACATTTACCGCGACCGGCTCGGCGGCGGCCCGCGCCGCATCGATCCGCGCGCCGAACGCCGGCTCGAGGCACACGGCTGGCCCGGCAATATCCGCGAACTGGAGAACGTGATCCATCATGCGCTGCTCGTGAGCCGTCACGACGTGCTGCAGGACACCGACCTGCACATCGCGCCGCCGTGTGTGCCGGCCGTGGCCGCGCAGGCAACCGAGTCGTCCGCCGATGCACAGGCGGCGCTCGAGCATGCGCTTCGCGAACTGTTCGACGACGGGCACGGCAACCTGTTCGAACACATCGAGGACACCGTGATGCGTGTCGCGTTCGAATTCAGTCACCGCAACCAGATCCGCGCCGCGCAGTTGCTCGGCATCAGCCGCAACGTGCTGCGCGCGCGGCTGATTCGCGCGAAGGCGATCACCGCGCTGAAATAGCGGCATCCGGCGGGCGCCGTCGCTCGGCCCCGACGCCATCGCAGCGCGATCCGTGCCGCAACGTCCGAACCTGATGTATCTTGGCGCGAAGCGTACGCTTCGTTGTCCACCCCGCATCCGGTCGCCCGTTACGCGGCCATCCGCGACCGGCAACGACGCACGCACGATCCTCCGCAACACGAAAGCCGACCGGCGCCCGTGCGCGCCCGGCCGAGCCCTGTTCACCCGTCCGGAATCCGTCGCCATGAAAAAGCTTGTGAACCGCCCGTCCGACGTCGTGCGAGAAATGCTGGAAGGCATCGCACGGCAATCGCCGCATCTCGCGATCCTCGGCGACGAGCACGTGCTCGTCCGCCAGCCGCTGCCGGAGCCGTCGCAGCGGCCGGTCGCGATCCTGTCCGGCGGCGGCAGCGGCCACGAGCCCGCGCACGGCGGCTACGTCGGCGAAGGGATGCTGAGCGCCGCCGTGTGCGGCGAAGTGTTCACGTCGCCGTCGACCGACGCCGTGCTCGCCGCGATCCGCGCGAGCGCCGGCCCGAACGGCGCGCTGCTGATCGTGAAGAACTACACCGGCGACCGGCTCAATTTCGGGCTCGCCGCCGAACTGGCGCGCGCGGAAGGCATTCCGGTCGAAACCGTCATCGTCGCCGACGACGTGTCGCTGCGCGGCCGCGTCGAGCGCGGCCAGCGGCGTGGGATCGCCGGCACGGTGCTGATCCACAAGCTCGCGGGCGCCGCCGCCGCGCGCGGACTGCCGCTGGCCCGCGTCGCGAGCATTGCGCGCGACGCGGCGGCCGAACTCGGCACGATGGGCGTCGCGCTCGACGGCTGCACGATCCCGGGCGCAGACAAATCGGGCTTCAGCCTCGCCGATCACGAGATCGAGCTGGGCCTCGGCATCCACGGCGAGAAAGGCGTCGAGCGCCGCGCGCCGCTGCCGGCCGATGCGCTGGCCGACACGCTGCTGTCGAGCATCGTCGCCGATCTCGTGCTCGACCGCGACGAACGCGTCGCGCTGTTCGTCAACGGCCTCGGCGCGACGCCGGACATGGAGCTCGCGATCGTGCTGCGCGCCGCGTTCGACAACCTGAGCCGGCGCGGCATCGTCGTCGCGCGCGCATGGGCCGGCACGTTCCTGTCCGCGCTGAACATGCCGGGCTGCTCGATCTCGGTGCTGCGGCTGAACGACGAACGCGCGGCGCTGCTCGACGCGCCGACGCAAGCGCGCGCCTGGCCGGGCGGCGGCCTCGTGAACACGCGGATTCGCATGGCCGCAGCCGTGTCGCAAGATGCATCGCCGCCGCCGCTCGATGCGGCCGGCCGCGCATGGGCCGCGCGCCTGCAACCGGCGCTGCACGCGGTGGCGCAGACGCTGATCGACCACGAGCAGACGCTGACGGATCTCGACGCGGCAGCCGGCGACGGCGATCTCGGCGCGAGCATGCGGCGTGCCGCGCAGGCGATCCTCGAATTGCCCGACACCGCGTACGGCACGCCGGCCGGTGCGCTCGCGGCGCTCGGCGCCGCATTGCGCCGCGCGATCGCCGGCAGCTCCGGGCCGTTCTATGCGACCGCGCTGCTGCGCGCGTCGCGCCGGCTGGCCGATGGCGCCGATAGCGCCGAGCCGTCACCGCGCGACTGGGCCGCGGCGTTCCGCGCGGCGGTGGATGCGATCAGCGAACTCGGTGGCGCTCAGGCGGGCGACCGGACGATGCTCGATGCGCTGGTGCCGGCCGTCGACGCATTCGGCCGCGCGCTCGACGGCGATCGCGATCCCGCAAGTGCATGGGCGGCGGCCGTCGAAGCGGCGGAACGAGGCGCGGAGGAAACGACGCGCATGACGCCGCGCGCGGGACGGGCCAGCTATCTCGGCGAGCGCGCGATCGGCACGCCGGACGGCGGCGCGGTGGCCGTGTCGTACTGGCTGCGCGCGCTGCTGCCGCACGTGCGGTAACGGGCGCGCGCAGCCGCGCTCAGACGCCTTCGACCAGCACCGCGCGATAGCGCGCGCCCTTGAACCGGTGCTGGACGACCGCCTGGTATTCGGGGCCGCGATACCACGCGTGCGCGGCCTCCTTCGACGGGAACTCGACGATCACGACACCTTCCGGGCCTTCACCCTCGAGGATTTCCTGCGGCCCATAGGCGGCAAGCACCTTCACCGGATGACCGGCAAGGGTCGCGCCGACCTGGCTCGCGTAGATGTCGAGCTCATGCTGGTCCTGCGTGCTTTCCCGCGTAAAGACGATGTAGGTCGCCACGATATGCGCTCCTGATCAAGGGTGAAAAAAGGGACGCCACGCGCGGCACGGTCCGAGGAATTCGGCGTGGCAGCGCGCAGCTTACCGCCGTTCGCCGGCCGGCGCCGCGACGAGCCGGCCACGGCCTGCGCGTGCCGCCCCGCCCCGGCGCGGGAAAACCCCGATTCCCACATCGTCCTATGACATCCGGCATCGCAAATTGGCGGGATTACTTTGATCCTCGTCGGCGCCCGCCCGGGCGCATGCTGATAGCGAGGACCCCTCATGCGATACGTGCCATCGTGGACTTCCGTTTCCGCCGCGTCGTCGATTCCCGACGACGCGACCACCCAACGCGGCGACGAGCCGCACAGCCTGCCGCGGGTCGCGATCGCGGCCGCCGCCCTCGGCAATGCGACCGAATGGTTCGATTACGGCATTTACGCGTACGGCCTCGCGTACATTTCCGCCGCGCTGTTTCCCGGCAACACCGCGAGCGCGACGCTGTTCGCCCTCGGCACGTTCGCGATCTCGTTCCTGATCCGCCCGCTCGGCGGCCTGTTCTGGGGGCCGCTCGGCGACCGGCTCGGCCGCAAGCGCGTGCTCGCGCTGACCGTCCTGACGATGTCGGGCGCCACGTTGCTCGTCGGCGTGCTGCCGAGCTATGCGACGGCCGGCTGGCTCGCACCGGCCGCGCTGATCGTGCTGCGCATGGTGCAAGGATTCTCGACCGGCGGCGAATACGGCGGTGCAGCGACCTTCATCGCCGAATACGCACCCGATTCGCGGCGCGGCCTGTGCGGCAGCTTCCTCGAATTCGCGACGCTCGCCGGCTTCTCGCTCGGCGCGTTCCTGATGCTCGGCTTCGCGCTGCTGCTCGGCGATTCGGCGATGCATGCGTGGGGCTGGCGCCTGCCGTTCCTGGTCGCGGCGCCGCTCGGCCTGATCGGCTTCTACCTGCGCTCGCGCCTCGAGGAAACGCCGGTGTTCCGCGAGCTGGAGGAGCAGGCGCACCGCCGCGAGAAAAACGCCACCGCCGCGCTGCCGATCCGGCTGCTGCTGGTGCGCTATGCGAAGCCGCTGCTGCTGCTCGGCGGGCTGGTCGTCGCGCTGAACGTCGTCAACTACGTGCTGCTTGCGTACATGCCGACTTACATGCACAAGGAACTCGGCGTGAGCGAGAACATGTCGCTGCTGATTCCGCTGATCGGCATGCTC
>NZ_BCPP01000394.1:0-6131 GCF_016586125.1 Burkholderia sp. E168m23 | reverse complement strand
CGCCCGACGCCGATCGCGAACTGGTCGCGCTCGACGTGCGCGCCACCGCGACGGGTACCGCATTCCGCCTGCGTTCGTCGTGGGGCGACGCGGACGTCGAGGTCGGCACGCTCGGCACGTTCAACGTCAGCAACCTGCTCGCGGTGCTCGGCGCGCTGCTCGCGGCCGACGTGCCGTTCGACGCGGCACTCGCGGAGATCGAGCGGCTCGAGTCGGTCAACGGCCGGATGCAGCGGCTCGGCGGCCGGTTGCAGAACGACGAGCCGCTCGTCGTGATCGACTACGCGCACACGCCCGACGCGCTCGAAAAGACGCTCGACGCGTTGCGCCCGATCGCTGCGGCGCGCGGCGGCCGGCTCGTCTGCATGTTCGGCTGCGGCGGCGATCGCGATGCGACGAAGCGTCCGCTGATGGGCGCGATCGCGGAGCGGCTCGCCGACGAAGTCGTCGTCACGAGCGACAACCCGCGCAGCGAAGATCCGCAGCACATCATCGACCAGGTCGTCGCGGGCATGACCGCGCCCGATCGCGCACGCCGTATCGAGGATCGCGCCAGCGCGATCCTGCAGGCGGTGCGGGGCGCCGCACGCGAGGATGTCGTCGTGCTGGCCGGCAAGGGCCACGAGGCCACGCAGGAAATCATGGGCAAGAAGCGTACGTTCTCCGACCAGGATCACGCGCGGCTCGCGCTCGCAGCGCGCGCGACGCACGGCAAGGGAGGCGCCGAATGACGATGTTCAGCCTCGGCGAAGCTGCCCGCCTGATTCCCGGCGCCACCGTCCACGGCGACGCGGGCGTCACGTTCGACCGCGTGTCGACCGACAGCCGCACGGTCGGCCCGGGCGACCTGTTCGTCGCGCTGAAGGGCGAGCGCTTCGATGCGCACGACTTTCTCGGCGACGTTGCCGCGCGCGGCGCTGCCGCGGCGCTCGTCGCGCACGCGCCGGCAGACGTCGCGATGCCGATGATCGAAGGCGGCGAAACGCGTGCCGCGCTCGGCGCGCTCGCGCACGGCTGGCGGATGCGATTCCCGCTGCCGCTTGTCGCGGTGACGGGCAGCAACGGCAAGACGACCGTCAAGGAAATGATCGCGTCGATCTTCGCGGCGGCGGTCGGCGCCGACGCGCGACTCGCGACGGCCGGCAACCTGAACAACGATGTCGGCCTGCCGCTGACGCTGCTGCGCCTGTCGGCCGCGCATCGTCTCGCGGTGATCGAGATCGGCATGAACCATCCGGGCGAAACCGAAGTCCTCGCGCGCCTCACCGCGCCGACGGTCGCGCTCGTCAACAACGCGCAGCGCGAGCACCAGGAATTCATGGCGACGGTCGAAGCCGTCGCGCTCGAACATGCGGCCGTGATTCACGCGCTGCCGCCGGACGGCGTCGCGGTGTTTCCGGCCGACGACGCGTACGCGGGCATCTGGCGCGTCGCGGCAACCGGCAACCGGATCCTCGATTTCGCGCTGCACGACGCCGAACGGCAGAACGACGCGCAGGTCGTCGGCCGCATGCACGGCGGCGAACTCGCGATCGACACGCCGGCGGGCGCCGTCACGGTGCGGCTGCGCGCGCTCGGCGAGCACAACGCGCGGAACGCGCTGGCCGCGACGGCCGCGGCGCTCGGCGCCGGCGTCGCGCTGTCGGCGATCCGGCAGGGTCTCGAAGCGTTCGAACCGGTCAAGGGCCGGCTGCAGGTGAAGCAGGCGAGCGTCGGCAGCCTCGCGGGCGCGACGGTCGTCGACGATACGTACAACGCGAATCCCGATTCGATGCGTGCCGCGATCGACGTGCTCGCCGCGCATCCGGCGCCGCGCGTGCTGGTGATCGGCGACATGGGCGAAGTCGGCGACGAAGGGCCGGCCTTCCATCGCGAGATCGGCGCGTACGCGCGCGAACGCGGGATCGACGCGCTGTTCGCGCTCGGTGACGCATCGCGCGACGCGTGCACGGCCTACGGCGACACGGCACGCCATTTCGACGACGTCGGCGCGCTCGTGTCGGCGCTGCTCGCGGCCGGTTACGGCGCGCATGCGACGGTGCTCGTGAAGGGCTCGCGGTACATGAAGATGGAGCGCGTGGTCGACGCGCTGACGAACCAACCCGCAGCGGGCACCGTGCCCGCCGCACACTGAGTAGAAGGAAGGAAGCATGCTGCTGGCGCTGGCGCAATGGCTGCAAGGAGACGCAAGCTTTTTGCGCTTGTTCACGTACCTCACGTTCCGGGCGGTGATGGCCACCATCACCGCGCTCGGGATCGGGCTCGTGTGCGGTCCGTGGGTGATCCGCAAGCTGACGCAAATGAAGGTCGGGCAGGCCGTGCGCAAGGATGGCCCGCAGACCCACCTCGTCAAGTCCGGCACGCCGACGATGGGCGGCGTGCTGATCCTGATCGGCATCGCGGTCGCGACGCTGCTGTGGGGCGACCTGACGAACCGTTTCATCTGGATCGTGATGCTCGTCACGTTCGGCTTCGGCGTGATCGGCTGGGTCGACGACTACCGCAAGGTCGTCCACAAGGACCCGCGCGGGATGTCGTCGCGCGAGAAGTATTTCTGGCAATCGGTGATCGGGCTGTTCGCGGCCGTCTATCTCGCGTTCAGCGTGTCCGAGGCGAACAACGTGCGCGTGTTCGACCTGTTCATGGCGTGGGTGCGGAGCGGCCTGTCGATGGGGCTGCCGGCGCGCGCCGACCTGATGCTGCCGTTCCTGAAGTCGATCAGCTACCCGCTCGGCGTGTGGGGCTTCATCGTGCTGACCTACTTCGTGATCGTCGGCGCGAGCAACGCGGTGAACCTGACCGACGGTCTCGACGGCCTCGTGATCATGCCGGTCGTGCTGGTGGGCGCGTCGCTCGGTGTGTTCGCGTACGTGATGGGCAGCGCGGTCTATTCAAAATACCTGCTGTTCCCGCACATCCCGGGCGCGGGCGAGCTGCTGATCTTCTGTTCCGCGATGGGCGGGGCCGGGCTCGCGTTCCTCTGGTACAACACGCACCCCGCGCAGGTGTTCATGGGCGACGTCGGCGCGCTGGCGCTGGGCGGCGCGCTCGGCACGGTCGCGGTGATCGTGCGCCAGGAAATCGTGCTGTTCATCATGGGCGGCATCTTCGTCGCGGAAACGCTGTCGGTGATGCTGCAGGTGTCGTGGTTCAAGTACACGAAGAAGCGTTACGGCGAAGGGCGGCGCCTGCTGAAGATGGCGCCGCTGCATCACCATTTCGAATTGTCCGGCTGGAAGGAAACGCAGGTGGTCGTGCGTTTCTGGATCATCACGTTGATGTTGTGCCTGTTCGGTCTGACCACCCTCAAGCTGCGGTAAAGGAAAGGTAACAAGGATGTCTGGCGAGATGTTTGGAGATCGGCAACGGCCGATGGTGCTCGTACTGGGGCTCGGGGAATCGGGTCTCGCGATCGCGCGATGGTGCGCGAGGCACGGGTGCCGGCTGCGTATTGCCGATACCCGCGAGGCGCCGCCGAACCTTGCCGCGCTGCAGGCCGAAGGCATCGATGCGGAATTCGTCGGCGGGGCGTTCACGCCCGCGCTGCTCGACGGCGGCGTCGAGATCGTCGGACTGAGCCCCGGCCTGTCGCCGCTGGAGCCGGCGCTCGCGACGCTGGTCGCGGCCGCGAACGAGCGCGGTGTCGCGGTATGGGGCGAACTGGAATTCTTCGCGCAGGCGCTGCGCGCGCTCGGCACGAGCGGCTACCAGCCGAAGGTGCTCGCGATTACCGGCACCAACGGCAAGACCACGACGACGAGCCTCACGGGCCTGCTGTGCCAGCGTTCGGGCAAGAAGGTCGCCGTCGCGGGCAACATCAGCCCGGCGATGCTCGACCGGCTCGCGAGCGCGATCGACGAAACCGCGCTGCCCGACGTCTGGGTGCTCGAACTGTCGAGCTTCCAGCTCGAGACCGCGCGCACGTTCGCGCCCGATGCGGCCGCGATCCTCAACATCACGCAGGACCACCTCGACTGGCACGGCAGCTTCGACGCGTACGCGCAGGCAAAGGGCCGGATCTTCGGCGCGACGACGACGCGCGTGCTGAACCGCGACGACGCAGCCGTGATGAAGTTCGCTCCCGCAGTTGGCGCGGCCGACGCGCCGCGCACGGTCACGTTCGGCCTGAACGAGCCGACGCAGGACGGCGACTACGGGCTGTCGCGCGACAACGGCATCGCATGGCTGGTGGAAGCCGTCGATCGCGACGCGCCGGATGAAGCGACCACGACCCGCCGGCGCAAGCGCGACGCCGCGCATACGCCCGACATCGCGCAAAAGCGCCTGATGCCGGCCGACGCGCTGCGCATCCGCGGGCTGCACAACGCGGCGAACGCGCTGGCCGCGTTCGCGCTCGCGCGCGCGATCGACCTTCCGGCCGCACCGTTGCTGCACGCACTGCGCGAATACCGCGGCGAAGCACATCGCGTCGAAGTGATCGCGACGATCGACGACGTCGACTATGTGGATGACAGCAAGGGCACGAACGTCGGCGCGACGGTAGCCGCGCTCGACGGGCTCGCGCAGAAGATCGTGCTGATCGCGGGCGGCGACGGCAAGGGGCAGGATTTCGCGCCGCTGGTCGCGCCGGTCGCGCGCTGGTGCCGCGCGGTGATGCTGATCGGGCGCGACGCGCCGGTGATCCGCGACACGCTCGCCGAAACGGGCGTGCCGCTCGCCGACCACGCGACGCTCGAAGCAGCGGTGCACGCAGCAGCCGAGCTCGCCGAGCCGGGCGATGCGGTGTTGCTGTCGCCTGCCTGCGCGAGCCTCGACATGTTCAGGAACTACGCCCATCGCGCGGAAGTGTTCCGCGCGGCGGTCGACGCAATCGCCATCGACAAAGGAGCGACGCCATGAGCTGGTCCGATCGCCTCGTCTCCCGCTTCAACGACCGGCGCGACACCGGCGGCAATGCCGCGGGCGGCCGCGTCGCATCGGCCACGCGCGCCGCGACGGGCGGCCTCGCGAGCGTCGTCAACGGCGTGCGCCCGAGCCGTTCGCGGATGCTCGATTTCGACTATTCGCTGCTGTGGGTCGCGATCGCGCTGCTCGGACTCGGCGTCGTGATGGTGTATTCGGCGTCGATCGCGATGCCCGATTCGCCGAAATACGCGTCGTATCACGATTACGCGTTCCTGATGCGCCACTGCGTGTCGCTCACCGTCGCGTTCATCGCGGCGGTGCTCGCGTTCCGCGTGCCGGTGTCGACCTGGGACAAGTACGCGCCGCATCTTTTCCTGATCGCGCTGGTCGGCCTCGTGATCGTGCTGATCCCGCACGTCGGCAAGGGCGTGAACGGTGCGCGCCGCTGGATTCCGCTCGGCATCACGAACATGCAGCCGTCGGAAATCATGAAGCTCGCGGTGACGATCTACGCGGCGAACTACACGGTGCGCAAGCAGGAATACATGCAGAGCTTCGCGAAGGGCTTCCTGCCGATGGCGTTCGCGGTCGGCCTGGTCGGCGCGCTGCTGCTGCTCGAGCCCGACATGGGCGCGTTCATGGTCGTCGCCGCGATCGCGATGGGCGTGCTGTTCCTCGGCGGCGTGAACGGCAAGCTGTTCGGCGGCCTCGTCGCGACGGCGGTCGGCACGTTCACGATGCTCGTGTGGCTGTCGCCGTGGCGTCGCGAGCGGATCTTCGCGTATCTCGATCCGTGGGACGAGCGCTACGCGCAGGGCAAGGCTTACCAGCTCACGCACTCGCTGATCGCGTTCGGCCGCGGCGAGTGGTTCGGCGTCGGCCTCGGCGGCAGTGTCGAAAAGCTGAACTACCTGCCGGAAGCGCATACCGACTTCATCCTCGCGGTGATCGGCGAGGAACTCGGCTTCATCGGCGTGCTGGTCGTGATCCTGCTGTTCTACTGGATCGTGCGTCGCGCGTTCGAAATCGGCCGCCAGGCGCTCGCGCTCGATCGCACGTTCGCGGGCCTGATGGCGAAGGGCATCGGCATCTGGTTCGGCGCGCAGACGTTCATCAACATGGGCGTGAACCTCGGGCTGCTGCCGACCAAGGGGCTGACGCTGCCGCTCGTGAGCTATGGCGGCTCCGGCATCCTGCTGAACTGTGTCGCGCTCGCGGTGCTGCTGCGGGTCGACTACGAGAACCGGGTGCTGATGCGCGGAGGG
>NZ_BCPP01000393.1:0-6133 GCF_016586125.1 Burkholderia sp. E168m23 | reverse complement strand
CGAGCCACAGCTTGCGGTTCAAACTCATTCTGCTCATCTGCGTGCCTCTGTCGATGTCGATGCATCCGGCGCGCCAACGGCCTGCCGCGCGCAAACGGTTGCTCTTTTATTTACGGCAACGAGGCTTACATCTTGAATACACGCGAACACGGCGAACCGGAGATCGACAAACGCGCCGCCCGCCGGCGCGACAGCCCGCATCCGCTGTGCTAAAAAGACCGGCTGACCGTCGCACAAAGCGCCGGCATCATTCCAAGGCCATCCATGTACGTCATCGACATCCACTACACCGCGTCGCTCGAGCGCATCGACGACGCGCTCGAACGCCACCGCGCGTACCTGCAGCCGCAGTTCGACAAGGGCATCTTCATCGCGGCGGGGCCGAAGGTGCCGCGCGAAGGCGGCGTGATCCTCGCGGCCCGCATCGATCGCGACGCACTCGACGCGATCCTCGAAACCGACCCGTTCGTCACCGAGGGGCTCGCCACCTATCGCGTGACGGAATTCCGGATCACGCGCGCCGCGTCGGGCTTCA
This sequence comes from Burkholderia sp. E168m23, assembly GCF_016586125.1. Taxonomy (NCBI): domain Bacteria; kingdom Pseudomonadati; phylum Pseudomonadota; class Betaproteobacteria; order Burkholderiales; family Burkholderiaceae; genus Burkholderia; species Burkholderia sp. E168m23. The sequence continues at coordinate 5,598 of NZ_BCPP01000393.1, read as the reverse complement.
ACGTGCCGGCGCTGCCGTAACGCGGCTTCGGCGCAATACGCGCGCATGCCGACGCGCCGCCCGGCGGGCAGCGCATGTGCACGACAACGAGAGCGGGAAAACGCGACGGCGCGAAAACGGCCGTCACGCGAAACGCCGGACCGGGCGCCCGGCGGTTGCCGGTCAGTCGACCAGCAGCTTCAGGTCGTGGACCCACGGGGCCGGGCCCTGGCCATCGCGTACGAACAAGCGCAGCTTGCCGTCGCGGTCGAACACGTAGCTCGCGGCCGTGTGATCCATCGTGTAACTGCCGGGCGTCTTGCCGGGCACCTTCGCGTAGTACACGCGGAAATCCTTCGTGACCTTCTTCAGCGCCGCGTCGTCGGCCGGCCGCAGGCCGATGAACGACGGATCGAACGCGGGCACGTACTGACCGAGCAGCGCCGGCGTGTCGCGTTCCGGATCGACGGTGACGAACAGCACCTGCACGCGCTTCGCGGCGTCGGGGCCGAGCTGCTTCAGCGCTTCGGACAATTCGGCCATCGTGGTCGGGCACACGTCCGGGCAATGCGTATAGCCGAAGAACATCACGACGGCACGGCCCTTGAAGTCGGCGAGCGTGCGGACCTTGCCGGTCGTATCGGGCAGCGAGAAGTCGCTGCCGAACTGCGTGTTGCCGGTGATGTCGAGATTCTGGAATTTCGGCGCGTTGTCGCATCCGGCGAGCAGCAGCGCTGCCGTGAATGCGCACGCGAGCATCCAGCCTTGGCGCGCGCGGCGCCCGAACCGTGATGGAAGCATTGCGTTCAAACCGTGCGGTTACACGCCGAGCAGCGGGCGTGCATAGTGATCGACGAGCAGCGCAGCAAACAGCAGCGACAGATAGACGATCGAGTAGCGGAAGGCCTTGCGGGCGAGTTCGTCCGAATAGTCGCGATGGATCTTCCACGCATACGCGAGGAACACCGCGCCGAGCAGCACTGCGCTCGTCAGGTAGACGGCCCCGCTCATCCCGGAAATGAACGGCATCAGCGTGACCGCGAACAGGATCACCGTGTACAGCAGGATGTGCAGCCGCGTGAACTTCTCGCCGTGCGTGACGGGCAGCATCGGCAGCCCGGCGTTCTCGTAATCCTTGCGGCGATACAGCGCGAGCACCCAGAAATGCGGCGGCGTCCAGACGAAGATGATCAGCACGAGGATCCACGCGTCGCCCGGCACCGCGCCGGTGACGGCGGCCCAGCCGAGCGCCGGCGGCATCGCGCCCGACGCGCCGCCGATCACGATGTTCTGCGGCGTCATCGGCTTGAGCAGCAGCGTGTAGATCACCGCGTAGCCGACGAACGTCGCGATCGTCAGCCACATCGTCAGCGGGTTCGTGAACGTATAGAGCGTCCATGCGCCGACGCTGCCGAGCACGGCCGAGAACAGCAGGATCTGCGGCGTCGTGATCTCGCCGCGCGCGGACGGACGCCACGCGGTGCGGCGCATCATCGCGTCGATCTTCTGTTCGACGAGGCAGTTGATCGCGAACGCGGCGCCGGCCAGCAGCCAGATGCCGACGGTGCCGCCGATCAGCACATGCCACGGCACCATGCCCGGCGTCGCGAGGAACATGCCGATCACCGCGCAGAACACCGCGAGCTGCGTGACACGCGGCTTCGTCAGCGCCATGTACTGGGAAAAGCGGCTACCGGGCGATTGGGAGAGGGTGCTTTGCATGGGGACGGTCACGCCGGGGCGGCGTCGCGCGCAGGCTGCGCGACACGGCCGGGGCGGCTTGAAAGGATGCGAAAGTTTAACATGACGACGAGCAGCAGCAGGATCGCGGCCCCGCCGTTGTGCGCGACGGCGACGGGCAGCGGCCACTGCAGCACGATGTTGGTCAGGCCCGTCACGAACTGCAGCAGGACGACCAGCAGCACGCCGTTCGCGGGCCGCCGCAGCGAGTCGAAGCGGCGCATCTTCAGCGCGAACGCGACCAGATACGCGACCACGACGAACGCGAACGTGCGGTGCGTCCAGTGGATCGCGACCAGCGCGTCCTGCGTGATCGCGTCGCCGTCCTTCGTCATTCCGAGCGCGCGCCACAGGTGGAAGCCGTGCTGGAAGTCCATCGGCGGAATCCACTGGCCGTTGCAGGTCGGGAAGTCGGTGCACGCGAGCACCGCGTAGTTGGTGCTCACCCAGCCGCCGAGCGCGATCTGCACGACCAGCAGCACGAGCGCCGCGAGCGCGGCCGCACGGTAACGCCCGGCCTCGGGGTCATACGACGGCAGCGGCGTCTGCCGCGCCGCGAGCCAGCCCAGCGTGCCGAGCAGCGTGAGACCGAGCAGCAGGTGGATCGTGACGATCACCGGTTGCAGCTTCATCGTGACCGTCCATGCGCCGAACGCGCCCTGCACGAGAATCAGCAGCAGCAGGCTCGTCGGCCACCACGGCGACACGTGCAGCGGGCGGCGGCGCAGCCGCGCGGCCCATGCGATCACCGTCTGCGCGATGATCAGCACGCCGATCGCCATCGCGAAATAGCGGTGGATCATCTCGATCCACGCCTTCGTCATGCTGACCGGCCCGGTCGGCATCGCCTGGTGCGCGGCCGTGATCGCCGCGTGCGCGATGAACGGCGACGACGTGCCGTAGCAGCCGGGCCAGTCGGGGCAGCCGAGGCCCGAGTCGGTCAGCCGCGTGAAGCCGCCGAACATCACGAGGTCGAGCGTCAGGAACGTGGTGATCCACACGAGCTTGCGGAACTTGTCGTCGTCGGCCTTCACCCACACGTACGACAGCGGCAGCAGCGCGATGCACAAGCCGATCAGGCCGAGTTGCAGTAGATACGACATCGGAATGGTGCCTCGTTCTCTCGCCTTAACCGATGCTCGACCACTTCAGCAGCTTCGTCACGTCCGACTTGATCTTGCTGGGATTCGGGTCTTTCGGGAAACGCATCATCAGGTTGCCGTTCGGGTCGACCATGTAGATGTGGTCGCTGTCCTTCGTGCCGGCATCGGCCGGCAGCCACGCGGCCACCGCGGCCGGATCGGCGACGAGCCGGCGCGTGTCCGGATACGCATCCAGCACCTTCTGCGGCATCGCGCCCGCATCGCTGCGCAGCCACACCATCGTGATCCGGTGCCGTTCGCCCGCCTGCGTGACGCGGACCTGACGCATGAAATAAAGCTTCTGCGCGCAGGCGTCGTCGCACGCGCTGCGGTCGGTCATCACGAACAGCCAGACCCCGCGCAGCGACGACAGCGGCACCGTCTTGCCGGTTTCGTCGGTGACCTGCAGATCCGCCGGGATCGGGCGCTGCGGCTCGATCAGCGTGCCGTAGTTCGTCGACCCGCCCTTCGGCTTGATCACGTAATAGGTGAAGTACGACGCGATCATCGGCGCGGCGCACACGAGACCCAGCAGCACGAGCATCCAGCGGCCGCGCTTGCGGGCCGCGGGCGACATCGGCGCAGCGGCCGAACCCTGACGGGGAGATTGCATGGACAAATCAGACCTCTCGAAACGAACCCGCGGCGCCGGCGCCGCGTCCTGGCATGACGCTCACGCGCCGGCCGACTTCTTCGCCGCACGCCGCGCGGCGTACAGGCCGAAGCCGAGCGCGGCCGCCGCCATCGCCCACCACTGAAACATGTAACCGTAATTGCGCTCGACGCCGGTCGTCGCCGCCGGCCAGTCGCGCACGAGCTTGTCGCCGTCGTCGCTCGTCTGCTGGATCACGAACGGCTGCAGCGGCAGCCCGGTTTCCTTCGCATACGCGGCGACGTCGAGGTTCTGCCGGATCTTCTGGTACGCGGCCGACCCGCCTTCGCCGAGCTCGAACGCGCGCGACGCGTCGGCACGCGCGATGCCGACGATCTCGATGTCGCCCGCCGGCGTCGCGAACGGCTCGATCGCCGTGCGATCGGCGATGTTGCGCGGCAGCCAGCCGCGGTTCACGAGCACGACGCCACCGCCCGTGAGTTTAAACGGCATCACGACGTAAAAACCCGGCTGGTCGTTATACGGCCGATTGTCGAGGAACACCGCCTGCTCGGGCATAAAACGGCCCTTTGCCCGTACGCGATGAAACTCGATCGACGCGAGCGGCACCGGCTGCGCGCCGATGTCGACCGGCACCGCCTGCTCGTAGCGCTCGACGCTCGCCTGCAGCGCTTCCTTCTGGTGCGCGCGGTCGCGCTGCCAGAACCCGAGACGGATCGTGATGGCGACGACGACGAGGATCAGCAGCGCGGGCAGCCAGCGAATCTTCATCATGCGGCCCGCCCGGCACCTGCGCGAAAGCGAAGTGCGATAATTATCCTCTTCCTTTCGAATTGCCGTCGTCCGGTTCGTGTCATGCACATACTCGTTCCCATCGCCTTCGTCCTCATCATTGCCAGCATGGGCTCGGCGCTCTACTTCATGATGCACGACCGCGGCCATACGAAGCGCATGGTCTGGTCGCTCGCCACCCGCGTCGGGCTGTCGGTGTCGCTGTTCCTGCTCATCCTGTTCGCGAACTGGATGGGCTGGATCCATTCGACCGGCCTGCCGATCGGGCGTTGATGCCTTTGCCGCGCCGACCGCTGTGACATTTAGCCGCACGGCCGCGCCACCAAGCAAAAGCGCCGCCTGACTGAGTCGCGGCGGCGCCAGGGTGGTATCGCTCGCGGCTTCGCCGCCGCGCCCACGACACCAATGAAAACGGCCCGCGCATCGCTGCGCGGGCCGTCGTTCCATTTACAGCCAGTAGACGACGACGTACAGGCCGAGCCAGACGACGTCGACGAAGTGCCAGTACCACGCGGCGCCTTCGAAGGCGAAGTGATGATCGGGCTTGAAGTGGCCGCGGATCATCCGCACCAGCACCACCGCGAGCATCGTGCCGCCGAGGAACACGTGGAAGCCGTGGAAGCCGGTCAGCAGGAAGAACGTCGAACCGTACACGCCCGAGTTCAGCGTCAGGTTCAGTTCGTTGTACGCGTGGTAGTACTCGAAGCCCTGCAGGAACAGGAAGCAGATCCCGAACACGAGCGTCGCGGCCAGCCACGCAATCGCCTTCTTGCGATGATCGTCGCGCAGCGCGTGGTGCGAGATCGTCAGCGTCACGCCCGACGACAGCAGGAACGCGGTGTTCAGCGTCGGGATCGGCCACGGGCCCATCGTCTTGAAGTGACCGGCGAGCGCGGCGGGGCCTTCGTTCGGCCACACGGCGGAGAAGTCCGGCCAGATCAGCTTGTAGTCGAGGCTGCCGAGCTGGTGCAGCGCGATCTCACGCGCATAGAACAGCGCGCCGAAGAACGCGCCGAAGAACATCACTTCCGAGAAGATGAACCAGCTCATGCTCCAGCGGTACGACTTGTCGACGTTCTTGCCGTAATGACCGCCTTCCGATTCGGCGATCGCGTCGCCGAACCAGTGATACAGCGTGAAGAGCAACCACAGCAGGCCGAGCAGCGCCGTAAACGGCGCCCAGTCGTGACCGTTGATCCACAGCGCGGCCGACCCGAGCATGACCAGCAGGCCGATGGCCGCGCTGATCGGATGCTGCGACGGATGCGGCACGAAATAGTACGGGGTCTGGTTTTGACCGCTCATGCTTGATTCTCCACTTCAGTCCAATTT
>NZ_BCPP01000392.1:0-6143 GCF_016586125.1 Burkholderia sp. E168m23 | reverse complement strand
GCGTGTATGCGCTGTAGAACAACTGGCGGTTCAGCCATTCGAAATCGAACGCGAGGTCGAGCGCCTGGCGCACGCGCACGTCGCGGAACAGCGGCCGGCGCAGGTTCATGAAAAAGCCTTGCATGCCGGCGCCGTTATGTTGGCGGAATTCGCGCTTGACGAGTTCGCCGCTGTCGAAACGCTTGCCGACGTCGCGCCGCGTCCAGTTGCGTGCGATGTACTCGACGAGCACGTCGTATTCGCCGGCCTTGAATGCCTCGAGCCGCGCGACGCCGTCGCCGTACAGCTTGTACACGATCCGCTCGAAGTTGTTGGTGCCGACTCGTACCGGCAGGTCGGCGCCCCAGTACGCGGGGTTGCGCCGGTAGGTGATCGTGCGGCCGTTGTCGTAGCGCTCGATCACGTACGGGCCGCTGCCGATCGGCTGCTCGAACGCAAGCTGGTCGAACGGGATGCGCGAGCCGTCCGCGCGCAATCCCCACTTGCGCGAAAACACGGGCACGCCGCCGGCGATCAGCGGCAGTTCGCGGTTCGCGCTACGGAACTCGAAGCGCACGGTCGCCGGATCGACGACCACGGCCTTCGCGATTTCCGCGAAATATGCGCCGAACTGCGGTGCGGCCTGCTTGCTCTTGAGCGTATCGAACGAAAACTTGACGTCGTCGGCCGTGACGCGATCGCCGTTCGAGAAGCGTGCGCGCGGATTCAGGTGGAACGTGACCGAACGGCGGTCCGGGGCGACGTCGATGTCGTCGGCCAGCAGCCCGTAGGCGGACGCCGGTTCGTCGGAGCTGCCGGTCGCGAGGCTCTCGAACAGCATGTCGATGCCGGGCGCGGTGTTGCCGCGCATCGTGAACGGATTGAACTTGTCGAACGACGTCAGCCGGCTCGGATTCGCGAGCACGAGCGTGCCGCCCTTCGGTGCGTCGGGGTTCACGTAGTCGAAATGCTTGAAGCCCGGCGGATACTTCGGCTCGCCGTACTGCGCGATGGCGTAGGCCGCGTGCGCGGCCGGCGCGGCCAGCACCGCATGCAGCGCCAGCACCGCGGCCACGCGGCCGGCGGCCCGCAGCGCGCCGAGGCAGGCACGCGCGGCGGCGGCCCGGGGCGAACCCTTCGTCATAGAGGCCCTGTCGGTCGAATAAGGGTAGTAACGTGGAGCGATTCTACCCATTCAGTCCGTCGAGCCAAAAGAAAACCGCCACGCGGGCGGTTTTCTCGCGAGCGGTTGTCGCGCACGCGGCACGCATGCGCGACCGTTCGATCAGCGCCAGCCGTTGTGGCGGCCGTGATCCCAGTGACCGCGATCGCCGCCCCAGCCGCGGCCATGGTGGCGATACCACTCGTCGCGGCCCCAGTAGCGACGGCCGTCCCAGTAGCGGTCGCCGTGCCAGCCGATCACGATCGCCGGCGCCGGCGCGTACACGGGCGCCGGTGCATAGACAGGCGCCGGCTGGTAGACGACCGGCGGAGGCGGCGGCGCATACACGGGCGCGGGCGCGACGTAGACCGGTGCCGGCACGCCGACGTTGATCCCGACATTGACTCCCGCCATTGCTGCGCCCGACACGAGCAAGGCCGTCATACCGGTCAGGAGCGAGGCAACACGCAAAGTCTTCATGGATTCCTCTTCTGGTTGTGTCATGTGTGATTCGACTATAGCGGCAAGCACCCGCTCCGCATATTTCAAGTTTGTAAGAACTGATGCGCGGCATCGCAACAGGACACGCGCGCTAACGTCTTGTAACAATCGACGCCTGGCTGCCGGCCGGGCCGGGCCGGGCCGGGCCGGGCTGCGCGGCGCGGCGCGGCGCACGCCGCCCGTCAAGAGCTTCTTTCAGCCCTGCGTCGATATCCGCCCCGTCACCCGCCCGTGTCGAACCGGAAGCCGAATCGCGCAACCGTTTCGATCCGCGCGGAAAACGCATGCGCGACCAGCTTGCGCCGCAACCGGACGACCAGCGCATTGACCGTTTCAGGTTCGATGTCGGCATCGTCCCACGCATAACGCAGCACGGCGTCCCGACCGACCGGTCGCCCCGCTTCGCGCAGCAGGCATTCGACCACGCGAAACTCCCGTACACTGAGCGCGAGCCGCCGGCCCTGCTCCTCGAGCGCACGCGTCGCCGTGTCGAGCCGGATCGATTCACGCATCGCGATGATGCCCGCGCGGCGCCACAGCGCGCGCAACCGTTCGTGCAATTCGACGAACGAACACGGATGAGCCAGGCATACGTCGCAGCCTGCGTTCAGCAGCTGCGCGCGCTGGGCGGACGTGGTGCCGGCAACGATCGCGGCGATCGTCGCACCGCCGGCCGACGCGGCGAGCCGCGGCAATTCATCGAGAATCGCCGCCGCGGCCCCGCCATCGGTCGCGACGATCACGATCGCGTCGAACCGGTCCTGCGTCGCCGCGAAACAGCCGTCGCGCCATGCGTCGACGCGCTCGACGCCGTGCGTGCTCTCTCGAAACGCCTTGTCGAGCCGCAACGCGTGCGGATTCGGCGGCGCGATCAGCAGGATGCGCATCACTCGGTCTCCCGCGCCGTCATGCGAGCGAACGCGGCCAGCATTCGACCGTGATCGCCGTACCGGCCGGCTGCGCGTCGCCGATCCGCAGCGCGAAACCATGCACGCGCATCACCGCCGACACGATGCTCAAGCCGAGCCCCGAGCCGTTCACATGGCGCGTGCGCTCGCCGCGATAGAAGCGTTCGAGCACCGCATTGCGCTCGCCGGGCGGGATGCCGGGCCCGGTGTCCTCGAACCGGACGAGCGGACCGTGCGGCGTCGTCTGGAGCACGACGCGCACGCGGCCGCCCGGCGGCGTGAACTTGATCGCGTTGTCCGCGAGATTACTGAACGCCTCGAACAGCAACGCACGATCGCCATGGATGCCGCCGACCGTGGCCGCTTCGAGCGCGAACGACACGTCGACATCCTCGGCCAGCGGCTCGTAAAGCTCGCACACGTCGCGCAGCAGGGCCGCGACGTCGACCGCGGCAAAACCGCCGCGCCGGCTCAGCGTGCCGATCTCGGAGATGCGCAGCATCGCGCGAAACCGTTCGAGCAACCGGTCGGTTTCGTCGCGCGCCGAAGCCAGCAGCGCCGCCGACGCGGGATCATGCGCGCAGAACGGCTGGTCGGCGAGCCGCGCCAGCATCGTATGCACGCGTGCGAGCGGCGTGCGCAGGTCGTGTGCGATCCCGTCGCAGGTATGGCGCACCTCGCCCATCAGCCGCTCGACTTCGTCGAGCATGTGGTTCACGAGATGCGCGAGCAGATCGAGTTCATCGTAGCCGCCGACCGGCAGTCGCTTGCCGAGATCACCTTCGGCGATCTGTCGCGTGACGCGCCGGATCGCGGCGACGCGGCGCATCTGCCGCATGCCGAGCATGCTGCCGCCCGCGATGCCCGCGATCAGGATCACCACGCCGCCGATCACGAGCCCGCGGATCGCGACGTCGCGGATCTGGATGAAATGCGACAGGTCGCGCGCGACCACCAGCGTCATGCCGTTGTCGCGGCGCACGGCCATCGCGCGCGCGATCGGCGACGGCTGGCCGTCGAGCAGCGCGAGCGTGCGGTTCAGCGTCCGGCCGCGGCGATCGGTCTGCAGCTCGGGCGACTTAGTGATGTCGCCGGCCACGCGGCGCCCGCTCGCATCGAACAACCCGTAGAAATTCGTATGCATGTGCTCGTGCTCGAGCCGCCGGTGGATCGCGAGCGGCAGCTCGGCATCCGGAATCGAATCGAAATAGATCAGTTGCCACGCGAGCACTTCGTCGGTGTCGCGCGTCATCGTATGCGTCGCGGCCACGCTGATCACGCCCGCGAGCAGCAGCAGCGACACCGAGAAGATCGCCGCGTATGCGCATAGCCAGCGAAACGTCGTCGTATGCCAGCGGCGCGTGAAGTGCGCCGCGCGGGCTGCGTCCATTCGCGCCTCCGTCAAGCGAGCATGTAGCCCGATCCGCGCACCGTCTGGATCATCGGGTTCGCGCCGGGCGGATCGATCTTCTTGCGCAGCCGCCCCATATGGACGTCGATCAGATTGGTGCCGGGATCGAAGTGATAGCCCCACACGGCCTCGAACAGCATCGTGCGCGTGATCGTCTGGCCTGCGTTGCGCATCATGAATTCGAGCACGCGGAACTCGGTGGGCAGCAGCGGAATCTCGTCGGCGCCGCGGCGCGCGCAGCGCGAAATGAGGTCGAGCTCGAGCACGCCGACCTTCAGCAGCGTCTGCTGCGGCACACCCGATGCCTGCCGGCGGCGCAGCAGCACTTCGATGCGCGCGCTCAGTTCGCCGGAATCGAACGGCTTCGTCAGGTAATCGTCGCCGCCCGCGCGCAGCCCGCGGATGCGCTCGTCGACGTCGCCCAGCGCGCTCAGCATCAGCACCGGCGTGTCGATGCCGACCGTGCGCATCGCGGTCACGATCGCGAGGCCGTCCGCGCCCGGCAGCATCCGGTCGAGCGTGATCGCGTCGTACGATGCGCTCATCGCGCGCATCATCCCTTCGCGACCGTTATCGGTCCAGTCGACCTCGAACCCGCGGGCGGTCAGTTCGCCGACGATTTCGTTCGCGGTCACCGCATCGTCCTCGACCGTCAGTACTCGCATGGTTGCCCTCGCAATGAACTTCAACACGGGCGCGCACGATGCGCCCGCCACTATCGTAAGCGCCACGATTGCCGTGCGGCGCCAGATGAAAATAACTTCATTCGGTATCGCGACGTGCGTAGGTGAAACATGTTTCATCCGGGCGTCGCCCGCCCTGCGACGGCTGCCGCCTACGCTGACGTCATGCGGCATCGGGCCGCGAAACCAGGAGCCACCGGATGAAACTGTCGACCACCGTCGCCTGCATGCTGCTCGCATGCGCCAGCACCGCCGCGTTCGCGGGGCCGCACCTCACCCCGCAGGAATGCCACGCGTACCCGTTCGTGCACACGGGTAGCGGCGTCTCGCGTGCGGACCTCGTACGCGAGCTGTCCGAGCTCGAACAGGTCGGCTACGATCCGGCCCACGCGAGCCCGTACTATCCCGACGATCTCGACGGCGCGAAGCATCGGCTCGCCGCCGAGTACCGCGCCGACTGCACGCATGCGCTGACGGCCGACGCCGGCGCGCGGCACTGACCACACTGCCCGGCGCAACACGGCAGCCGGAAAAAACAAAAGGCGGCACGCATGTGCCGCCTTTTCTTCATGAACGCGCAAGGATGCGAACCCGATGCGCGACGACGTCGCTCAACGCGACATCATGTTCATGCTGACGTTGTGCATCACCCACAGCGTGCCGACGATCACGATCGCGGCGGTCAGCACCGTATAGCTGAACGCCATCACGTTCCAGCGCTGGCCCGACGAGCCGTTCATGTGCAGGAAATACACGAGGTGCACGACGATCTGCACGAAGGCGAGCACGGCCAGCCCGATCAGCGACGCATGCGGCGACAGCACGCCGCCCATCACGAGGCCGAACGACGCGGCCGTGAGCAGCACCGACAGGATGAAACCGGCGACGTAGCCGCCGACACTGCCGTGCCCTTCTTCGAGTTGAGACGAATGCGAATGGGCCATTTAGATCACGCTCGCGAGATAGACAAAGGAAAACACGCAGATCCACACGATGTCGAGGAAGTGCCAGAACAGGCTCAGGCACGTCAGGCGCCGCAGGTCGCGATCGGTCAGGTCGCCGCCACGCAACACGATCTGCGCGGCCAGCACGATCATCCACAACAGGCCGGCCGTCACGTGCAACCCGTGCGTGCCGACCAGCGTGAAGAACGCCGACAGGAACGCACTGCGCTGCGGGCCCGCGCCTTCCGCGATCAGGTGCGAGAACTCGCGCAGTTCCATCGTGAGAAACGCCGCGCCGAGCACGAACGTCACCGCGAGCCATGCGAGCAGCGCGCCGCGCCGCTGCTGGTACGCCGCGAGCATCGCGAAGCCGTACGTGATGCTCGACAGCAGCAGCGCGGCGGTTTCGACCGCGACGCCCGGAATGTCGAACAGCTCTTTCGCCGTCTGCCCGCCCGCGTACTGGTGGCCGAGCACCGCGAACGTCGCGAACAGCGCCGCGAAGATCACGCAGTCGGTCATCAGATACAGCCAGAACCCGAACACCGAATGCGA
>NZ_BCPP01000391.1:0-6143 GCF_016586125.1 Burkholderia sp. E168m23 | reverse complement strand
AGAACTTCACGCCCGCGTTGATGCGGATCGGTTCGATGAAGCGCGAGCGATAGACGCGCCAGTTCTTGACCGAGGGCGTCGGGGCCGGCCTCACGAGCTTGACGGCCGTCGCCGAGTAGCTGATGCGCGAGAACAGCGCATGCAGGCTCGCCGAATCGAAGCCGTTGCGGCTCACCATCTCGTCGATGAATGCATCGACCTTCGCGTTGCTCGCGTAACGCTGTGGAACGATTTCCTCTTCGAAGGTCTGGCCTTGCGGCGTCGGCTGCTGCGGCTGGGCCTGGGCGACGAGCGTGCCTGCAGGCTTCGCCGGCTGCGTTTGTGCGACGGCAGGCGCGGTGCCGAGGGCCGCGGCGATGGCAGCGACGACGAGCGGAGCGCGAACACGGAACAGCGCGGAAAGAAGGGCGGCGGGCTTGCTGGAATTCATGTCGAAGCGGGCGGACAGGGCGATTGTGTTCGGCGCAGTATACCCGACGCATCCGGCGCCTCGGGCCGAAGCCGGCCCCCGTTGTGGTAAGTTAGCGGCGAATTCGCGGCAGACGATGGACATCATTGACGGAGACCTGCGGCGCACCGTGCGCCGCGGACGACAGCTTATGGCAACCGCTTTCTACACGCACCCCGACTGCATGCTGCACGAGATGGGGGAATGGCATCCGGAATGCCCGGCCCGCTTGTCGGCGATCCAGGATCAACTGATTGCGAGCCGCATCGACGACCTGATCGTGCACGAAACCGCGCCATTCGCGAGCGAGGTCGCGCTGGGTCGCGTGCATACGCAGGCGCACATCGACTACATCCGGAGCATGACGCCGGTCGACGGTCACGTCGAGATCGATCCCGATACGCTGATGAATCGCGACACGTGGCGCGCGGCGCTGCGCGCGGCCGGCGCCGCGATCGCGGCGACCGACGCGGTGATCGAAGGCCGCTATGCGAATGCGTTCTGCGGCGTCCGTCCACCCGGTCACCATGCGGAACCCGCGCGCGCGATGGGCTTCTGCTTCTTCAACAACGTCGCGATCGCCGCGCGGCATGCACTCGACGTACACGGCATCGAGCGTGTCGCGATCATCGATTTCGACGTGCACCACGGCAACGGCACCGAGGCGGCGTTCGCGAACGACGAGCGCGTGCTGATGTGCAGCTTCTTCCAGCATCCGCTGTATCCGTTCTCGGGCGTCGATCATCAGGCGCCGAACATGGTCAACCTGCCGATGCCCGCGCGCAGCAACGGGATGGCGATCCGCGAAGCCGTCGACATGTTCTGGCTGCCGCGCCTCGATGCGTTCAAGCCGCAGATGCTGTTCGTGTCGGCCGGGTTCGATGCGCATCGCGAGGACGACATCGGCAATCTCGGCCTCGTCGAGGCCGACTTCGAATGGCTGACCGCCCAGATCGTCGACGTCGCGCGCCGGCATGCGCAGGGCCGCATCGTCAGCTGCCTCGAGGGCGGCTACAACCTGTCCGCGCTCGGGCGCAGCGTCGTCGCGCACCTGCGCGTGCTGGCCGGGATCTGATTCCCGCTCGACCGGCCGGGCCGGGCGCGCTCAGCGCGCCGGCACGCGCGCGTGAATCCACGCGATCAGCGCGTCGATCACGCGGTCGCGTTCGAGATCGTTCATCGTTTCATGGAAGCCGCCTTCGTACAGCGTCAGCGTACGGTCGGGCGAACCGACACGCGCGCCGAACGCGCGGCTGCCGTCGGGTTCGGTGAGCTTGTCCTCGGTGCCGTGATAGACGAGCACCGGCACGCGCAGCGCGCCGCGGCCGTTTTCGATGCGCGTCATCGCGTCGAGAATCTCCGCGCCGGTGCGTGCGGGCACCGCGCCGTGATGCACGAGCGGATCGGCGCGATTGGCCGCGACGATGGCTGGATCGCGCGACAGCAGGGCCGCATCGATCCTGATCGCGGGGAAAGTGGGCCACACACGGCTGATGATGCGGCTGAGCGCAAGCATCCAGCGCGGCACGTCGCGCCCGGGTGCCAGCGCCGGGCTCGACAGCACGAGGCCCGCCAGCGCGTGGCCGCGAGCCGGCGCGCGTTCGATCGCGTAGAGCGCGGCGACCGCGCCGCCCATGCTGTGCCCCATCAGGAAGAGCGGCGCCGCGCCGCGCGCGGCTTCGGCGACCAGCGCCTCCGCATCGTTCAGGTAGTCGCCGAAACGCTCGACCCACACGCGCTTGCCGGGCGACTGGCCATGCCCGCGCAGGTCGACCGCCAGCACGTCGATGCCGGCCGCGTTCAGCCGGCCGGCGAGCGTGGCATAGCGGCCCGCGTGCTCGGCGAGGCCGTGCACCAGCGCGATCGTCGCGCGCGGCGGCACGGTGCCGTCGCTTGCCGGCCAGCGGTACGACGCCAGTTCGAGCCCGTCCGCGGTACGCAACCGACCCATCCGCGGCGCGGGCGCCGATCCGGCGGTGGCGGGCACGGCGGCCGGTGTGGTGGTGGCGCTCATCTGGCGGGTCTCCTGTTCGTTGGTCTGCGTTTCGCGATCATAGTCGCGCCCCTCCCGCGCGGGCCCGGCAGCGCCCCTCTAATTTCGTCTGGTTATGAAAAGATCGAAATCGATTATTAAGGGGAATGAGGGGTTTGCGGTAAAATCGCCGGCTATTCCAGATGCATCGGCGGCCGACTGGCGGGCCATCTCGCCGGCCGGCCGCCGTTTTGTTTACATGATCGAATTACGCAATCTCTCGCAGCGTTTCCCCGGCCCGGGCGGCTGGGTTGAAGCGCTGCACAACGTCAACCTGACGATCCCGCAAGGCGAGGTGTTCGGCATCATCGGCCGAAGCGGCGCCGGCAAGAGCACGCTCGTGCGCACCATCAACCTGCTCACGCGGCCGACCGAAGGCAATGTCGTCGTCGGCGGGCGCGATCTGACGCTGCTGTCGGCCGGCGCGCTGCGCGAAGCGCGCCGCGAGATCGGCATGATCTTCCAGCACTTCAACCTGCTGTCGTCGCGCACGGTGTTCGACAACGTCGCGCTGCCGCTGGAACTGGCCGGCGCGAGCCGTGCCGACATCGAGGCCGCCGTGCTGCCGCTGCTCGATCTGGTCGGGCTGTCCGCGCAGAAGGATCGCTATCCGTCGCAGATCAGCGGCGGGCAGAAGCAGCGCGTCGGCATCGCCCGCGCGCTGGCGAGCCAGCCGAAGGTGCTGCTGTCGGACGAAGCGACGTCCGCGCTCGATCCCGAAACCACGCGTTCGATTCTCGACCTGCTGAAACGCATCAATCGCGAGCTCGGCCTGACGATCGTGTTGATCACGCACCAGATGGAAGTGATCAAGCAGGTCTGCGACCGCGTCGCGGTGCTCGATGCCGGGCGCGTGGTCGAGGAAGGCCGCGTGATCGACGTGTTCCTGCAGCCGCATCACGAAGTGACGCGTGCGCTGATCGGCGACGTGATCGCGCAGGAACTGCCGCCCGCGCTGAAGGCGCGCGTGGCCGAGCGGTTGAAGACGGGCCGCGGGCATCTGCTGCGGCTCGCGTTCACGGGCTCGGGGGTCGACCAGCCGATCCTGTCGGAGACGATCCGCCGGTATGAACTCGATTTCAACATCCTGCATGGCCAGATCGACGAGATCCAGGGGCAGGCATTCGGTTCGCTCGCGGTGCTCGCGGGCGGCGAGCCGGGCAAGGTCGGGCAGGCGCTCGCGTTCCTGCGCGAGCAAGGTGTGGTGGTAGAGGAGCTTTCGTATGTTGAGTGAGATGTTCGATATGTTCGTGCAGTCGTTCTGGGAGACGCTGATCATGGTCGGCATCTCCGGGGCGGTCGGCGCGCTCGTCGGCCTGCCGCTCGGCGTGCTGCTCTACCTGACCGATCGCCAGGGCGTGCTGCAGAACCTCGCGGTGAATCGCGTGCTCGGCGGCATCGTGAATGCGGTCCGTTCGACGCCGTTCATCATCCTGCTGGTCGCGGTGATCCCGTTCACGCGGCTCGTCACCGGTTCGTCGATCGGCACGGCCGCGGCGGTCGTGCCGCTGACGCTCGCGTCCGCGCCGTTCATCGCGCGTCTCGTCGAAACGGCGCTGCGCGAGGTCGACCGCGGATTGATCGAGGCCGCGCAATCGATGGGCGCGACCACGTCGCAGATCGTCTTCAAGGTGTTGTTGCCCGAATCGCTGCCGGGCATCGTCGCGGGCCTGACGATCACGTTCGTGTCGCTGGTCGGCTATTCGGCGATGGCGGGCGCGATCGGCGGCGGCGGCCTCGGCGATCTCGGTATCCGTTACGGTTACCAGCGCTATCTGCCGGAAGTGATGTGGACGGTCGTCGCGATCCTGATCGTGTTCGTGCAGATCGTGCAATCGTTCGGCGACTGGCTGGTGCGCCGGTTGAGCCACAAATAAGACCAAACCGATCCGACAGGGGAGAAACGATGCAACGACGCTTCATGCTGAAATTCGCGGCGGCGCTGGGCGCGGCCGCGCTGTTCGCGGGCGCGCATGCCCAGGCCGAAACCATCAAGGTCGGCGTGACGGGCGGCCCGCACGCGCAGATCATGGAAGTGGTGAAGAAGGTCGCGGCGAAGGACGGCCTGGAGATCCGCATCGTCGAATTCTCCGATTACGTGCAGCCGAACGCCGCGCTCGCGTCGGGCGACCTCGACGCGAACAGCTACCAGCACGATCCGTATCTGCAGGCGCAGGTGAAGGATCGCGGCTACAAGCTGATCAAGGTTGCCGATACCGTCACGTTCCCGATGGGCATCTACTCGAAGCGCGTGAAGTCGCTGGCCGAACTGAAGCCGGGCGCGCGCGTCGCGGTCCCGAACGATCCGACCAACGGCGGCCGCGCGCTGCTGTTGCTGCAGAAGCAGGGGCTGCTGAAGCTGCGCGCGGATGCGGGGCTGAAAGCGACGCCGCTCGATATCGTCGACAATCCGCGCAAGCTGAAGATCGTCGAACTCGATGCCGCGCAGATTCCGCGCTCGCTCGGCGACGTCGACGCGGCCGCGATCAATACCAATTACGCGATGGAAGCGGGGTTGAAACCGAAGCAGGACGCGATCGCGATCGAGGGCCCGAGCGGCCCGTACGCGAACATCCTCGCGATCCGTGAGGCGGACCGGAACAAGCCGTGGGTCGCCAAGCTGATTGCGGCATATCACTCGGCCGACGTGAAGCAGTTCATCGAAGGCAAGTTCGGCGGCGCGGTCATCGCCGCCTGGTAACGGGGCGGAGCACGGGACGCCCGGCGGGATTAGAGTCGATGATCGAAAACCCGGGCTTTGCGTCCGGGTTTTTTCTCTTTTAAAATAGAACGACCGTTCGCTATCATTGGCGCGTCGCCAAGAAGCGGTATCCTCGACAACCATCATGGTTGGGTCCGCCTGGCCGCGCAGTCATGAGGCCTCGCTATAAAATGGCCTCTGGTCGTATTCGTAACTTTGGAGCGTGTGCATGAAAATCCTGGTGCCAGTGAAAAGAGTGGTCGATTACAACGTGAAGGTCCGCGTGAAGTCGGACAACACGGGCGTCGACATCGCGAACGTGAAGATGTCGATGAACCCGTTCGACGAAATCGCCGTTGAAGAAGCGGTGCGCCTCAAGGAAGCAGGCGTCGCGACCGAAGTGATCGCGGTGTCGGTGGGCGTCACGCAAGCGCAGGAAACGCTGCGCACGGCGCTTGCGATCGGCGCGGATCGTGCGATCCTCGTCGAGTCGAACGACAGCGTCGAGCCGCTGGCCGTCGCGAAGATCCTGAAAGCGCTGGTCGACAAGGAACAGCCGCAGCTGGTGATCCTCGGCAAGCAGGCGATCGACGACGATTCGAACCAGACGGGCCAGATGCTGGCCGCGCTGGCAGGCCTGCCGCAAGCGACGTTCGCGTCGAAGGTGACGGTGGCCGACGGCAAGGCAACGGTGGCACGCGAAGTCGACGGCGGCGCGGAAACGCTGTCGCTGACGCTGCCGGCGGTCGTGACGACCGACCTGCGCCTGAACGAGCCGCGCTACGTGACGCTGCCGAACATCATGAAGGCGAAGAAGAAGCCGCTGGAAACCGTGAAGCCGGAAGACCTCGGTGTGGACGTCGCACCGCGTCTGAAGACGCTGAAGGTGGTCGAGCCGCCGAAGCGCGCAGCCGGCGTGAAGGTGCCGGACGTGAAGACGCTGGTCGAGAAGCTGAAGACCG
>NZ_BCPP01000390.1:0-6147 GCF_016586125.1 Burkholderia sp. E168m23 | reverse complement strand
GGCAGCCGACGCCGGTATGGAACGTCGCGACCAGCGCACCGTACGGCACGAGCCGGCGATCGGTCGCGGCAAGGCCCGCGCTCACGCCGCTGACGGTGCCGGCCAGCCCGCCGAAGATCATCGCGGAGCGCGGCGTTTTCAGGCCCATGAAATTGGCCGCGACCGGCGTGCCGACCATCACGATGATCGCCTTCACGAGCCCGGTCGCGATGCTGAGCGCGATCACGTCGGAGCTCGCACCGATCGCCGCGCCGGTGACGGGCCCGACGATATAGGTGACGGCGCCCGCGCCGATCGTCGTCATGCTGACCGCGTCGGTGTAGCCGAACGCGCGCGCGACGCACGCGCCGACGATGAACGGCAGCACGGTGCCGAGCAGCAGCGACACGATACCGACGAGCCCGGCCTTGCGCGCCTCGGTCGGCTGTACTTCGAACGCGGTCGCGACGATCGCGAAATCGCGCAGCATCGCGCCGCCCATCAGGCCGATACCGGCGAACAGCTTGACGTCGGCCAGCCCCTTCTCGCCGCCGGTGAATGCGCCGCCGACGTAGGCGAGCACGAGACCGATGACGATCGCGATCGCCGAGCCGTGCACGCGGCCGAACGTGAGCTTGCGCGACGCGATCGACGACAGCCACATGATCAGGCCGACCAGCGCGAACGACGCGACGAGCCCGTTGTGGGCGACGGTTTTTTCGAGCATCTGCAGCATGGCGGCCTCCGTTATTGTTCTTCGAATTGCGGCACGCCCGCGAAGGCCGTGTCGTCGCGCCCCGTGCGCGCGAGTACCGCAATGCAGCATGCGCAGATCGCGACCGCGCCGACGGCGGCCAGCAGCGCGACCGGCCCGCCCTTGAGCGCGGCGACGACGTTCTGGTTCGCGGCCATCGCGACGACGACCGGGATGTACATCGCGCCCCAGAAACCGACGCCCGCCTCGGTCTCCTTCGGCAGCCAGCCGCGCCGGTGCAGCCACAGGCGCAGGCAGATCAGCAGCAGCATCGCGATGCCGACGCCGCCGACGTTGGTCTTCACGCCGATCGCGCTGCCGAGCAGGTCGCCGAGGAACAGTCCGGCCAGGTGGCAGAACGCCAGCAGCGCGGTTCCGTAGATGATCATGAGTCGTCTCCAGTCTCTTCGTGACGGGCGCCTGACGCATGCGGGAGTCAGGCCCGCACGCCGATCCCGGGCGGACTGTCTGTCTCCTGCGGCGGGGCGCCGCGGCCCGGCGGCTCGTCGTGCGAGCACGTTCTCGGGGTCGATGGGATGATGCGGATTCGGGCCGGACGCCGGATGGCTTAGACTGACCGATGCAGCCGGCGGCGCGACACGGGCTACGCGTCCGGTGCCCCTCGTTGGCGGAGGCCGCACTGGCGCGTGATCCGATACTAGCGCCGCATAATCCGGCCATTTATGAAGTTGTCGAAACCGATTCAGTGGATTTAGCAATGCGTCCGTTACCGCCCGAACTGCTGCGCAGCTTCGTCGCCGTCGCCCAGTCCGGCAGCTTCACCGCCGCGTCCGAGCGCGTGAACCTGTCGCAATCGACCGTCAGCCAGCATATCCGCCGCCTCGAGGAGCTGCTCGACCGGCCGCTGTTCGAGCGCGACACGCGCAACGTGCACCTGTCGCAGCACGGCGACGCGCTGTTCCGCTACGCGGTGCGCATCCTCGAACTGATGGACGAGGCCGTCACGTCGGTCTGCGGGCCGCCGCTGTCGGGCAAGGTGCGGCTCGCAATGTCGGAGGATTTCGCGTCGGCGCACCTGACGGCCGCGCTCGCGAGCTTCGTGCAGCGCAACCCGGACGTCGAGCTCGCGATCTCGACCGGGCTGTCGGGCGACCTGTTCGACGCGCTCGACGAAGGCCGGCACGATCTCGTGTTCGCGAAACGCATCGCCGGCAGCCGGCGCGGCCGCGTGATCCGCAGCGAACCGCTGTACTGGTGCACCGGCCCCGATTCGCGGATCACCGGCCACGAGGCCGTGCTGCCGCTCGCGATGCATCCGGAGCCGAGCGTGTCGCGCCGCCGCGTGCTCGAATCGCTCGAAGCCGTCGGGCGCCCTTACCGGATCGCCGTCGTGAGCAGCAGCATCGCGGTGCTGCGGGCGGCCGCGAGCGCGGGGCTCGGCGTCAGCGCGTTCGCCGGCTACGTGATCCCGGCCGGGCTCGCGCGGCTCGACGCAGGGCTGCCGGAACTCGGCGAACTCGAATACGTGATCGATCGCCCGGCGGCCGCGTCGCGCTCCACGCTCGCGCTGGAAGCCACGCTGATCACGGCGGCGGCCGAGTTGTAACGGCACCGCGCTCAAGTCACGCGGACGCGCCCGCACCTGACAGCTTTGCCCGCAACGCGTCATCGTCCGCGCAGCACCCGCTCGCGACAATGGGACCCATCCGAACGCACCGCGCATCGCCGCGCGCGTCCGGTACCCCGTCCCCTTGATCGGAGCCCGCCATGAAAAACGTCCTGCGATTCGCCGTCGCGACCGCCGCAGCCGCGCTGCTGTCCCCCGCCTTTGCCCAGACCGACGCGTCGGCCCCCGCGCAGGGCCTGACGCGCGCGGAAGTCATCGACCAGCTCAAGCAGGCCTATCTCGACGGCGAACTGCCGACCAACGACGGCAACTATCCGCCGAACGCCGCGACCCGCGCACGCAACCGCGAACTCGTGCAGGCCGCGAGCCCGGCCTGGCTGGCCCACGTGCCGCCCGCCAGCCAGGCGACGTCGCAGCAATGACCGGTGGCGCCACTGCGCGCGACCGGATCAGGATCAGGGCAGGAAGCTGCGGCGTCGTGCGTCGATCAGTTCGACGAGCAGCCGATCGCGCTCCGCTGCCAGTGCCTGCATCGAGCGCTCGCCCTGGATCGTGCGCAGCTCGTCGGTCAGCTTGCGATCGACCTCCGGATCGAACGACGGCGTGCCGAGGTCGTCCCACCAGCTCGTGATCGGCCCCGACAGGTGTTCGAGGAAGTGCGCGATCCCGCCCGCGCCGCCGCCGAGGTGATAGGTCAGGCACTGCCCCATCAGCCCCCAGCGCAGGCCCGGCCCCCACGCGACGGCCTTGTCCGCATCGGCGACGCTCACGACGCCTTCGCCGACCAGGTGATACACCTCGCGGAACAGCGCGGCCGCAAGCCGGTTCGCGACGTGGCCGGTCATCTCCTTGTTCAGCACGATCGTCTGCTTGCCGAGCGCATCGTAGAACTGCTTCACGCGCGCGATCACGTCCTGGCTGGTCGCGTCGCCCCCGACCAGCTCGACGAGCGGGATCAGGTGCGGCGGATTGAACGGATGCGCGATCAGGCAGCGTTCCGGATGCTTCGCGCAGGCCGTCTGGATCTCGGACATCTTCAGGCCCGACGAGCTCGACGCGATCGGCACGTGCGCGGGCAGCACGTCGTCCATCTGGCGATAGAGCGCACGCTTCAGGTCGAGTCGCTCGGGGCCGTTCTCCTGCACGAAATCGACGCCGTCGAGCGCGCGCACGGGATCGGCGTCGAACGACAGCCGCGCGGAAAGCTCGGCGGCCCGCTCGCCGAGGAATGCGGCGAGCGCGTCGCGCAGCCGTGCATCGGCCTGCGGGGCCGGGTCGGTCGCGACGACGTCGAAGCCCTGCGTCAGGTAGAAAGCGGCCCAGCTTGCGCCGATCACGCCGGCGCCGACGATCGCGATACGTCGAATGTCCATGGTTGTCCCGTGTGGTTGGTCTGCGGATATGCCGCGGCGATTGTCGCATCGAATCCCGCGCGCAGGCGTCGACGCGGACTGCAGATTCCCTCTTGAAATGCGCGGCGACGGCCACTAATTAAGCGTCGTCGGGCAGTGCCGCATGCCACGCACCGCCCCCGTATCGACCCAGTGGAGCCACCCGTCGCGCCCGCCGCAGGCGACGCGCGGTCACGTCTCCCGCGTTCCCTGTTCAGGAGGACCAACATGAGCGGTATCCATTTCGGCAACGATCTGTTCGACGAATTCGCCCGCGTGCAGCGGCAGATGGCGAGCCTGCTCGGCGAACGCCCGTCGGGCATCCGTGCGGGGCGCGCCGGCGCGTTTCCCGCCCTCAACGTCGGCGCGACCGACGACGCGATCGAGATCGTCGCGTTCGCACCCGGCATGGCCGCGGCCGACTTCGACGTATCGATCGACAAGGATCTGCTGACGATCAGCGGCGAGCGCAAACCGGCGCCGCGCACCGAAGGCGACGACGTGCGCACCTATGCACAGGAGCGCTTTCACGGCGCATTCCGCCGCGTGGTCGAACTGCCGCGCGATGCGGACCCCGACCAGGTCAGCGCCCGCTACGAAAACGGCTGCCTGCTGATTCGCGTCGGCCGGCGCGAGGCCTCGAAGCCGCGTGCGATCACCATTCAGTAACCTTCAGGATACCGACATGAACACGAACCCGACCCTGGCCGAACGCCAAACCACCCCCGTTCACCCGGCCGCCGCGGAAGCCGCGCGCCGGCCCGCGATCACCCCGTCCGTCGACATCGTCGAGGATCAACACGGCGTCACGCTGCGCGCCGACCTGCCCGGCGTGCCGCGCGAGAATCTCGACGTGAAGGTGCACGACAACACGCTGACGATCGAAGCCGCGACGCAGTTCGACACGGCGGCCGACCTGCGCGTGCGGCACGCGGAAATCCGTTCGACGCGCTATGCACGGTCGTTCGTGCTGAGCGCCGACCTCGACACGTCGCGGATCGACGCGAACCTGCACGACGGCGTGCTGACGCTGACGATCCCGCGCCGCGAGGAAACACGCCCGCGCCGCATCGACGTGACGGCCGGCAATGCGTGAGCGTCGACGCGCGTCCTGACGTGACGCGCATGAAAAAGCCCCGCTCCGGCGCGATGCCGGGCGGGGCTTTTTTGCATCGGGCCGCGCGCATTCAGGCACGCGGACTGCCGCTTCAATCGAAATCGAACAGGTCGAACACCGACTTCTTGCGACGCCGGCCGTCGCGCCGGTCACGCTCGTCGTGCGAGCGGCCGTCGCGCCCCCAGCCGTCGTCGCGGCCGCGCGGCGCGTGCGCATCGTGCTGCACTGGCGCCGTGTCGCGTCGCGCCGGCGCGTCACCAGTTTCGCGGGCGATCAGCTTGTCGAGTTCGCCGCGATCGAGCCATACGCCGCGGCAGGTCGGGCAGTAGTCGATCTCGATCGACTGGCGCTCGGCCATCAGCAGGTCGGGTGTCTTGCAGACAGGGCATTTCATCGCGTTTCTCCTTTCCGTGCGAATTTCATCCGGATTCCATATGAGGTGCGCGAGCCGGCCGCCACAGCGGCCGGTATCACGCCCGCCCGCTCAGTCGCGCGTCACCTGCGCCGCCCGCTTCGCCTTGGCCCGCCGCGCCAGCATGTTCATGCCCTCGACGAACGCCGAGAACGCCATCGCCGCGTAGATGTACCCCTTCGGCACGTGCGAACCGAACCCTTCGGCGATCAGCGTCATGCCGATCACGACCAGGAACGACAGCGCGAGCATCACGATCGTCGGGTTGCGGTCGATGAAGCGTGCGAGCGGCTGCGCGGCGAACAGCATCACGCTCACGGCGACGATCACCGCGACGAACATGATCGGAACGTGCTCGGTCATGCCGATCGCGGTCACGATGCTGTCGATCGAGAACACGATGTCGAGCATCACGATCTGGCCGATCGCGGCCCACACCGTCAGGCCGGCCGCGCCGGCGGCCCCACCCGCGCCGTCGCCGTCGTGCGACACGTGGTGATGAATCTCGGTGGTCGCCTTCCACACGAGGAACAGACCGCCCGACAGCAGGATCATGTCGCGCCACGAGAACGCATGGTCGAACAGCGTGAACACGGGTTCGGTCAGGCTCGCGATCCACGCGACGCTGCCGAGCAGCGCGAGGCGCATCACCAGCGCGAGCGCGATGCCGAGGCGCTGCGTGCGGGCGCGCTGCGCTTCGGGCAGCTTGTTGCTGAGGATCGAGATGAAGATCAGGTTGTCGATGCCGAGCACGACTTCCATCACGACGAGCGTCAGGAGCGCGGCCCAGACGGCGGGGTCGGTGGCAAGCGTCAGCAGGTAGTCCATGGGCGGGGCCGATACGAAAGTGGAAAGCCTGATGATATGACGCCCCGAACTTCGCAAAAATCAGAGAGAATCTGACTT
>NZ_BCPP01000389.1:0-6162 GCF_016586125.1 Burkholderia sp. E168m23 | reverse complement strand
ATCGAGCCTGCTACGGGCTGCTGGTGATAGCCGCGGTGAAACTGCTTTGGGATGGCGTGACGGGGTATCTCGCGTAAGCGTGGCTCCCGCGTACTACATGATGGCTGCCTGCGCGGTCGGGCTGATCGCGCTGCTGGCGGTGATCGAGACGCGCGGGTGTTCGCTGCGCGGGGAAACGCTTCCCGGTCAGCCGGGTTGACCCGCGCGCCGGCGGTTCCCGGCATCCCATAAACGGCATCCATTGCATCGCCCGCCTTCCGGCAACGGACGGCGGGCGATGTGCATTTCGGGCGGCGAAGGCCGCTGCCGGATTGTTGTCGTCCGGACAACACGATGTGCACCCCTGCGGCGCTGTTGGCGTGTGTAGGCCGTCACTACAATCGCTGACACGCTCGATCGGAATCCGGGCGCACCGAAGCGCGACCTTCACGATCGCGCTCGCGAACCGCCCTGCGCCGCGCAGTGCGGACTACCTCACTCGAAGAACAGGATTACTGAACATGAACGCACCCATCCGCAACGTCCAGCCGGTCATCGTCGCCCTGGGCAACGAAGGTTCAGGCGAGCTCGTTCCGTCCCGCTACGCCGTGCGCATCGGCGATGTCGATGTCGTGCTGATCAGCGACGGCGTACTGCCGCTGCCGACTTCCACCATGTCCACCAATGTGAGCGAAGCGGACCGCAACGCCTGGTTCGACGGCCGTTTCCTGCAACGCGACATGTTCGACTGGGCGCTCAACATCGCGCTCGTGCGCAGCGCCGATCACCTGATCCTGATCGACTCGGGCGTGGGCGACGGTTTCGAATACTTCACGCGCGCCGGGCGCTCGGTGATGCGCGTGGAATCGGCCGGCATCGACCTGGCCGCGATCACCGATATCGTGATCACGCACATGCACATGGATCACGTCGGCGGGCTGAACGTCGACGGCGTCAAGGCGAAGCTGCGCCCCGACGTACGCATTCACGTATCGGCAGCGGAAGTGGCGTTCTGGAAGAATCCGGACTTCAGCAAGACGGTGATGCCGGAAACCGTTCCGCCCGCGCTGCGCAAGGCGGCGGCGAGGTTCGTCGAACTGTATGGCGAAAACATCGTGCAATTCGACCGCACCGTGGAAGTCGCCACGGGCGTGTCGGCGCGCGTGACGGGCGGGCATACGCCGGGGCACTGCGTGGTCGACATCGCATCGAACGGGGAAAAGCTGACGTTCGCGGGCGACGCGATCTTCGAGGTCAACTTCGACAATCCCGACTGGCAAAACGGCTTCGAACACGATCCGGACGCGGCAGTCGACGTTCGTCTCGCGCTGTTCAACGAAGCCGCCGACACCGGTGCGCTGCTGGCCGCGGCGCATGTCGCGTTCCCGTCCATCGGGCATGTTGCACGGAACGGCGACGGCTTCCGTTTCGTTCCGGTCGTGTGGGATTACTGAGTGACGATCGGTAGCCGACGCGCACCGCACACCACGCATTGACGTTTTCCTGAACCGTACCGGCAAGAAAAAACGCCGCCGCACTTGCATGCGGCGGCATCACCTCACGCGTCGAAACGCGCATCAGGACCGCTCGAATATCACGCGACAGCCGAAATATTCCGCTCGGCGACCTCGTCCACCGCCTTCTTCACGATCCCGACGATCTCGTCGGCTTCCTCGCGCGTCATCACGAGCGGCGGTGCAAAGCCGAGAATGTCGCCGTGCGGCATCGCCCGCGCGATCACGCCGCGCTGCAGCGCGGCAGCCGACACCTGCGCACCGATCTTCAGCGAGGGATCGAACGGCACGCGCGCATCCTTGTCGGCCATGAATTCGAGCGCGGCCAGCATCCCCACGCTGCGCACCTCGCCAACGAGCGGATGCGCGTCGAATGCGTCGCGCAGCTTCGCGCCGAAATACTTGCCCACTTCCTCAGCATTGCCGACCAGGTTCTCGCGCTCCAGGATCGCGAGGTTCGCGAGCGCGGCGGCCGCGCACACTGGATGGCCCGAATACGTCCAGCCGTGCCCCATCGGCCCGTGTTCCTGCGAGCCGCGCGCGATCACGTCCCACACCTTCTCGCCGACGATCACGCCCGACAGCGGCGCATACGCGCTCGTCAGCCCCTTCGCGACGGTAATCAGGTCGGGCTCGATCCCGAAGTGCTGCGCGCCCATCTTCGAGCCGAGACGCCCGAACCCGCACACGACCTCATCGGAAATCAGCAGGATGTCGTGCTTGCGCAGCACGGCCTGGATCGCGGGCCAGTAGCCGGCCGGCGGCTCGATGATGCCGCCCGTGCCCATCACCGGCTCCGCGATGAACGCGGCGACCGTGTCGGCGCCCTCGCGCGCGATCAGCTTCTCGAGTTCGTCGACGCAGTACGCGACGAACTGCGCCTCGCTCATGCCCGCAGGCGCCTTGCGATACCAGTGCGGACACACCGTATGCTTCACGCGATCGATCGGCAGGTCGAAATGCTGGTGGAAGCTCGGCAGCCCCGTGAGGCTGCCCGTCACGATGCCCGAGCCGTGATAGCCGCGCTCGCGCGAAATGATCTTCTTCTTGTTCGGGCGGCCGAGCACGTTGTTGTAGTACCAGACGATCTTGACCTGCGTCTCGTTCGCGTCGGAACCCGACATCCCGTAATAGACCTTCTTCATCCCTGCCGGCGACCAGTCGATGATGCGCGACGACAGCTCGATGATCGCGTCCGACGAATGGCCGACATACGTGTGGTAGTACGCGAGCTGCTTCGCCTGCTCGTACATCGCGTCGGCGACTTCGGTGCGGCCGTAGCCGATGTTCACGCAATAGAGCCCGGCAAACGCGTCGATATAATGCTTGCCCTGGTGATCCTCGATGCGGATGCCTTCGCCGCCGCGCACGATCTTGCCCGGCAGCGCGCCGGTCTCGTGGTCGTACGCGTGCGTCGACGGGTGCATGAAGTGGGCGCGGTCCTCGCGCAGCAGTGCGTCGATCGATTTTTGCATGATGTGCTCCTTTGAATGGGTCAGGCCGTCGCCGCGACCGGCAGGCCGAGATTGCCGAGGCAGAAGTATTTGATTTCGGTGAACGGCTCGAAGCCTTCGGCGCCGCCTTCGCGCCCGAGGCCCGACGCCTTCATCCCGCCGAACGGGATCGGCGCACCGGTGAATTTCACGCCGTTGACCGACACCATCGCGAAGTCGAGCCGCCGCACCAGCTGGAAGATCGTGTCGATGCGCGTGGCGCACACGTAGGCGGCGAGGCCGTACTCGGTGTCGTTGGCCGTTCCGACCGCTTCGTCGAGCGTGTCGAACGCGCTGACGGCCGAGATCGGCGCGAAATTTTCCTCGTCGACCACGCGCATGCCGGGCGCGGCATCCGCGATCACGGTCGGCTCGTAGAACCAGCCGCCGAGCGCATGCGGCCGGCCGCCCGCAACGATGCGCGCGCCGCGTGCCCGCGCGTCCTCGACGCGCGCCACGGTCGCGTCGAACGCGGCCTGATGCATCAGCGGCCCGACGTCCACGCCCTGCTCGAACGCCGGCCCCGTCTTCAGCGCGCGCACCGCGTGCGCATACCGTTCGACGAACGCGTCGTACAGCGGGCGCGCGACGAGTATCCGGTTCGCGGCGCAGCAGTCCTGGCCGGAGGTCTGGAACTTCGCGCCGACGGCGATCCGCACGGCCTGATCGAGATCCGCATCCTCGGTCACGATGAACGGCGCATTGCCGCCCAGTTCGAGCGCGATCTTGCGGATGCCGGCCTTCGCGGCGGTTTCGGTGACGAGCCGCCCGACACGCGTCGAGCCGGTGAAGCTCACCGCACGCACGCGCGCATCGCCGACCAGCGTTTCCATCGCCATCTGCGGCTCGCCGAGCACCACGTTGAACACGCCGGCCGGGAAGCCGGCCTCGTCGGCGAGCTGCGCGAGCGCGAGCGCCGAAAACGGCGTTTCGTGCGCGGGCTTCACGACCACCGTGCAACCGACCGCGATCGCGGCCGCCGCCTTGCGCGTGATCATCGCGGCCGGGAAATTCCACGGCGTGATCAGCGCGGCGACGCCGACCGGCTCCATCACGGTGCCGAGATGCGCGCCGTCGATGTGGGTCGGGATCGTGCGCCCGGCGACGCGTTTCGCCTCGTTCGCGAACCATTCGACGAAGCTCGCCGCATAGCGGATCTCGCCGCGCGCTTCGGCCAGCGGCTTGCCCTGTTCCAGCGACAGCAGCGCGGCCAGATCGTCGACGTGACGCAGGATCAGTGCATACCAGCGCAGCAATGCGGCGCTGCGTACGGCATGCGGCGTCCAGCGCCAGGTGTCGTACGCGCGCTGCGCGGCGTCGACGGCCGCGACGATCTGCGCGCGTTCGAGCATCGGCACGTGGCCGATCACGGCCTGGTCGGCGGGGTTCACGACGGCGACCGTCGCGGCACTGTCGCTGTGAATCCAGCGACCGTCGACGTAGCAGGTCGACTTGAACAGAACGGGGTGTCCGGGCAGCATGCTGCGTCTCCTCGTTGGTGGGCACGAACTTCATTGTGTCGCGCCCTCGCATGCGGAAATTTCGGTTTGCACGGCTCGAAATGCCGGTTTTTTCCGTATTGCCGCGCACCGGCGCGAACTTTTACAGCCAGTCCGGCGCACCGCCGGATGCGCACTTCACGACCTTCGTCACGATGTACGTGAAGTAGCGCTCGATGCCGAGGTCTTCCATCAGCAACGCATCGATGAAGCGCTGGTAATGGTCGATGTCGCGCGCGACCACGTGCAGCACGTAATCGACGCCGCCGCCCGTCGCATAGCACTGCGCGACCTCGGATGCTGCGGCCACGCGATCCTCGAAGCGCCGCATGTCGGGCGCGGTGTGCCGCGACAGCGTCACCTCGACGACGATGCGGCTGCCGGAGAACGTGCCGATCCAGTCGACGTCCGCGCGATAGCCACGGATCACACCGCTTTCCTCGAGCTTGCGCACGCGCTCCCATGCCGGCGAAATCGACAGGTTCACGGCTTCCGCGAGCTTCGACTTCGTGATGCGCCCGTCGCGCTCGAGCAGGCGCAGGATCGCGAGGTCGTATCGATCGAGCTTGATCACGTCGTGCGCGTCCTCATACGGCCACCGGAATGTTGCGCTCGACGATGTCGGCGACCACCGCGATCGTGTCGCCCGGCTGCACGATGCCCGGGAAGTGCCGGGCCGCGAGCAGCCCGCGCCGCCGTGCGACGTATTCGATCGGCGTGACACCCGTGCGATCGATGTCGTGCACGCGCGCGAGCACGTCGCCGGCGTCGACCTCGCTGCCCAGATCGCGGCACATCTCGAGCAGCCCGCGATGCTCGCTCGTCGTGAAGCACGAGCCGTCCGGCATGTCGAGCAGCGTCGTCGTGCTGCGAGGGGCATTGCCGTCGATGACGTCCTTCGCGATCACGCCCGCATGCGCGAGAAATCCATACACGCCGCGCTCGGCGATCGCGACGCTCGCCGCCGTCGACGTGCCGCCACCGCCCAGCTCGGTCGACACGAATACCTTGCCGGCTTCCTCGGCCGCGCTGTCGTAGAGGCCGACGCTGTCGAGTTCCAGCATGCGCATCGAATACGGCGCGCCGAACGCGCGCATTGCACGCTCGCAGCGTGCTTCTTGATCGCGGTTCTCCAGCACATGAATCGCCGCGAACGGCACGAAGTCGAGCGTGCGGCCGCCCGCGTGAATGTCGAGCACGTGCGTCGCGAGCGGCAGCAAATGGCGCTGGAAGTAGTCGGCGATCTTCTCGGTCACGGTGCCGTCCGGGCGGCCCGGGAAGCTGCGGTTCAGGTTGCCGGCATCGATCGGCGACGTGCGGCAACCGGCGCGGAACGCCGGGTAGTTCATGAACGGCACGACGATCACGCGGCCGGTCACGTCGGCCGCCTTCAGCGAACCGGCGAGCTTCGACAGCGCGACCGGCCCTTCGTATTCGTCGCCGTGATTGCCGCCGGTCAGCAACACCGTCGGCCCGTCGCCGCGCTTCACGACGGTCACCGGAATCATGATCGCGCCCCACGCGGAATCGTCGCGCGAGTAAGGCAGCTTCAGGAAGCCGTGCGTAATAACTTCGTATAGCATACATTATACGAAGTTATACGAATGTTCTTTACCGTGGGTAACGCGACCAAGGCAGTGCCATGGCTGCTGCTGGCCAGGCCGACGGGCAATGTCT
>NZ_BCPP01000388.1:0-6166 GCF_016586125.1 Burkholderia sp. E168m23 | reverse complement strand
ATGCTGACGCCGTTCGACGACGCCGGCGCGATCGACTACGCCGGGCTCGAGCGGCTCATCGAATGGTATCTGGCACACGGCTCGGACGCGTTGTTCGCGGTTGCGCAATCGAGCGAGATGCAGTTCCTGAGCCTCGCCGAACGCGCGGCACTCGCGCGCTTCGTGGTCGAGCGGGTGGCCGGGCGCGTGCCGGTCGTCGCGTCCGGCCACATCAGCGACGATCTCGACGCTCAGGTTACCGAACTGTGCGCGGCGGCCGAATCGGGCGCGCAGGGCATCGTGCTCGTGACCAACCGGCTCGATCCGCAACGCAAGGGCAGCGCCGCGTTGCTCGACCACCTCCACCGGCTGCTCGCACGACTGCCGTCGGATCTCCCGCTCGGCCTGTACGAATGTCCGGCGCCTTACCGGCGGCTTCTGTCGGATGACGAACTGCGCGCGTGCATCGACACGGGCCGGTTCGTGATGCTCAAGGACGTGAGTTGCGATCTCGCGACGGTGAAGCGGCGCGTCGCGCTTGCCGAGGGGTCGCCGCTGAAGATCCTGAACGCGAACGCCGCGATCGCCTGGGACGCGATGAAGGCCGGGTCCGCCGGTTTCAACGGCGTGTTCACGAACTTCCATCCCGATCTCTACCAGTGGCTGCGCACGCAAGGCGAGTCGAATCCGGCGCTGGCCGACGAACTGTCGACGTTCCTGGTCGTCTCGGCGGTATCGGAGGCGCTGGGTTACCCGGCGCTCGCGAAGCTCTATCACCAGCGGATCGGCACGTTCGGGTCGATCAAATGCCGTGCGATCGACTACGACGTGCGCGAACGCTTCTGGGCGCTCGACGCGGTGCTCGACAAGATCGTCGCCGGCACCGAACACTTCCGCCGGCGGATCGCTGCGTCATAAAGTACGACGCGTGCCGCGCCAGTCGCGTGGCACGTGATCGCATCGCGTGCCGTGCGCGCGGCCGGCGCGCCCATTGCCTGCAAGCACGACCCGCTTTGCGCGATGCGTCGCAATCGCGGCGCACTCATCGCGATTTCCCTCTCGTCGATGGCGGCGACGCCTGCCGCCGCGCTCCTCCTGCCGTCATTCACGACATCATGAACGCGAACCGCCCGCGATCCGCGAGCGCGGCGTCGATGCTCGTCCGGCCAACCTGCCGCGCGTTGCATCGACCATGTCCGACGGACTGTCGACATGTCTTGCGCGACGCGAGAAAAGCGCACAAATCTGCGCAATCCCGCGCCCATCCGTTGTAACGGCTCGTAATACCATGCCGCGGAGTGATTTTTACGACGAACCGCTGAAGCCGCATTCGCCCATGCAACACGTAACGACGACAAGCCGGCCGCCGATCCTGGCGGCGCCGGTGGATGCCATGCTGCACGCCGTGATCGACGAAGTCGTCCACCGAAGCGTGTCGGAAGCGACGACGCGCGGCGGCTACATGCGCTGCGCCGACTATGCGATCGTCGGCGCGCGGGTGCTGACGCTGCTGACCGGCAAGCCCTATCGGCCGTTCGCGGGCGGCGAAGTGATGGATTTCGGCGGCGGCAACCTGTACGCGCTCTGCACGACGCGCGAGCGGCGCCGCACCGCGCGGCATCTGTCGCAGCTCGCGCGGTATCACTGCTGGATCGAAGCGCGCCACGACGATGCGCTCGGACGCACGCGCAAGGAGATCGTCGACTTCACGCTGCGCCACGACGAGACCGTCGCGAACCAGCTGGGCATGCCGTTCGCCCGTGCTTACCAGGCTTATTTCTGGGGTTGGGAGGATGAGCATGCGGTACCGGCCGAGTTGCACGATCATCCGGTATTCGCGAAGCAGGGGCCCGTGTGGCGCTGGGCCGAGCGCGAATGCACGTCGCTGCTGCGTGCGTACGAGCACGAACGGCCCGGCTATTTCGGGCGTCAGGTGTCGCGCGCGATCGATTGGTTCGCCGATCGCGTGGAAGGTCTCGGCTGACCGTTGCCTGCTTCAAGGACAGCCGCGGGCCGGCTATCCGTGATGATGCGCATCCGGCGAGCGCTGGCGCGTCGCCGGGCATGAGCGACAGCGTCGGGCCGCGCCCCTCGCGCGACCCGACTGCTCACTTGCTGGACAGCGTGCCGCTGCTGTTCGCACCCCCGAACAATCGCGTCAGGTACTGCGTGTTGGTGTTCATCCGCGCCATCAACGTGTTGAGTGCGGTGAACTGCGCCTGGTATTGCTTCGTCAGTTGCGCGGCATAGTCGGACAGATCCGACTGCTGCTGCGTGACGCGCTTCAGATCGGCGGTCAGTGCGGTCGTGCGCACGTCGATCATCCCGTTCTTCTTCGTGAACTGCGTGATCTGGTCGGCCAGGCGCGTGCCGATCCCGTTCTCCGGATTGAACAGGCGCGCGACGCCCGACGGATTGGCCGACAACGCGCTGTCGAGCTTCGCGCTGTCGACGTTCAGCGTGCCGTCCTTCTCGAGCTTGATGCCGATCGACAACAGGTTCACGTGTCCGTTGCCCTTCTCGGTAGTGGCGCTGCTGTCGACGCCGCGCGCGACGATCGACGCGAGCGAGTTGCGGATCGTGTTCAGCGTCGAATCGCCGATCAGCGCGCCTTGCGAGCTGGCTCCGGCCGTGTAGCTCGACAGCGCGCCCATCGTCTTGACCACCGTGTTGTACAGGCTCACGAAATTCGTGATCGTGGCGGCCTGCGACTTCGTGTCGGTGCTGACCGTCAACGTCTGCGTATCGGTCGCGCTGACCGCGGCCGCCGACAGATTCAACGTGATGCCGGTCAGCACGCCCGATACCGCGTTGCTCGCGCTGGTCGATGCGATCCCGTTGAGCGTGAACTTCGCATCCTGCGCGGCGGTGCTCTGCCGCCACGCGGCCGCGCCGTTCGCCGAATCGATTTTCGATGCGCCGCCGGACGGGTCGGCCGTCGACGTGACGCCGAGGTTCGACAGGCCGCCGTCGTTGGACACGTTGCCGACCGCGACGCTGATCGCGTTCGCCGCGCCCGTCTTCGACGATGCCAGCACGAGGTGTGCGCCGTCCGTGCCGTTGATGACCGTCGCGCTGATCCCCGGGTTGCCCGCCGCGCCGTTGATCGCCGCCGCGATACCCGCGAGCGTGTTGTTCGTGCCGCCGACCTCGACCTTGAACGACTGGCTGCCGAGCGACAGCGTCAGCGTGCCGGTACCGAGCGCCTTGCTGCCGTTGAAGCCGGCGGAAGACAGCGCCTGCGCGGTCGCGATCTGCGTGACGCCGACCGTGTAGGTGCCGGCGACCGCGCCCGCGCCGGCCGTCGCGGTCAGGCCCTTGCCGCTCGCGACCGCGTTGAACGTCGACTGCAACGCGCCGTTCTTCAGCGACGTCAGGCCCGCGTCGAGCGCGCCGAGCGCGGACGACAGCGCGCCGAATGCGGAAATCCGCGTGTTGCCGGTCGTTTGCGATGCGGCAAGCGTCGCGGCCCGGCCGGCCGTTTTCGCGTTCACGAGCGTCTTGACGAGCGAGCCGACATCCATCGCCGGATTGCCGGTCGAGCCGTTGATGATCGATTGCGCCGCCTGTTGCATCAGGCTGTTCGCGTTCGCGCCGCTGTTGACGGGCGTGTTCGTTGGCATGGGTGAGCTCCGGTTGAAGGCGATCCAGTGGCGAACGGCGGTGGAGCCGGCCGGCGGCGATCCGGATGGGTCCGTGGCGATCCGCGTGCGTGTCGTTTCTCGCGCTTCTCGCCCGATGCCGCCGCGGATCGCGGGAGTGTCGGGAAAACGTAAGAATGATGGGTGCGGAGCCGGTTTCTAAAAGAAGTCGGTTATTCCGAGGGTAGAAAATCGTAGCCGGCCCGAAGCAGACATGAAACCTTGGGTTGTGTACGGGCGGGCAAGCTCAAAAGATTGAGAGCGTTTATTGGCAGTGCGCCTTGTGAACGTTGCCGAGGCATTGCAGGCCTATGCTCGGGAAGTATTTGGCAGCGAAGCTGCGGACCGCGCCTTTGTCACGATCTTGCTATGCAAGGCGTCAAAAAAATAACGATTATTGTCCGCTCTACACTGCACCGAGTCCCTGTCGACGGTCAGTCTCCACCATGCCCGCCACCGCCCTGCAATTCGCGCTGCTCGCCAAGCATCAGGAAATCGCGTCCCTGCGCCACCTGGCCGAGCAGATCGAATTGGTCGACCTGCTCGGCCGCCTGATCCATGCGCTGCAGCGCGAGCGCGGCGCCACCAGCATCTATCTGGCGTCGAGCGGCAAGCGCTTCGTCGCCGAACGCGCGGCTTCGCGCGGCGAATCGGTGCCGCTCGTCGCGCAGTTGCGCGAGCGCCTGGACCTGGAACTGACGCCGGCGCGCGGCTCGACGTCGCGCCTGTTGTCGCTGATCGCCTGGGTGCTGCTCGACCTGGAATCGCTGGATGTGCTGCGCGAACAGATCGACCATCTTGCGCTGTCGGCGCCGGATTCCGTCCAGGCGTTCAGTACCGTGATCGGCGGCCTGGTGGAGCTGATTTTCCAGTTTGCCGACAGTGCGGCGGACCCGTCGGTGTCGCGCATGCTGATTGCCCTCGTCCATGTCGTCGAGGGCAAGGAGGAAGCGGGACAGGAACGTGCCGTCGGCGCGCACATGTTCGCGGCGGGCACGTTTTCGGCGGATCAGCAGCAGCGCCTGCTGTATCTGATAGCCGCGCAGGAGCGCAGTCTCGAAGTCTTCGCGAGCTTCGCAAACACGGCGCAAAGCGCATGGTGGGAAACCCGCATGACGGAGCCGCACATGGCGGCGCTCGAGAAGCTGCGCCGCGTACTGTGCACGGCGCACGCCGGCGATGCGCTCGACGCCGTCCTGAGCGAAGCATGGTTCGACGCCGCGAGCGCCCGCATCGATGATCTCTGGCATCTTCAGATTGCGCTGACGCTGCAGGTGCAGGAAACGTGCAACGCGCGAATCGAAGACGCGCACCGAACGCTGCACGACTCCGAGCGCCTGATGGCGCAGTTGCGGAACAATCCGCCCCCGCATACCCAGGCGCTCGCCCAGTTCTTCGCCGGCGATCCGTTGTCGGCGCGCGCGGCGGTTCACGAACTGCCGGAACGCCTCTCCGGCTCCGACGTGGGGACGCTCGCCAGTCTGAAATCCCTGCTGGAGTCGCAATCCGCGCGACTGGCCGGCGCGGAGGTCGAGCTCGACGCGGCGCGTCGCGCGCTCTACGAACGAAAGCTCGTGCAGCGCGCGAAAAATACGCT
Organism: Burkholderia sp. E168m23; assembly: GCF_016586125.1. Taxonomy (NCBI): domain Bacteria; kingdom Pseudomonadati; phylum Pseudomonadota; class Betaproteobacteria; order Burkholderiales; family Burkholderiaceae; genus Burkholderia; species Burkholderia sp. E168m23. The sequence continues at coordinate 949 of NZ_BCPP01000388.1, read as the reverse complement.
GATGACGCGCTTCAGCCTTCGGGAGGACGAAGCGTATCGGATGCTGCAGAAAGCGTCGATGGACGGCAATCGGCCGCTTGCCGATATTGCGGAAGACGCGCTGACGTCGCCCGAGCGATTCGTCGACGAGCACGCGCAGCCTTCCGTGCGACGTCGTACGTAGCGAAGCGCGCCGGACACACCGCACGACGACGGCACGACCTGACCGGAACGCACCGCGCTTCACGCACCGCGGCTGCGCCCGAAGCGCATGCGCGAGGTGCAGTTTGCACCGCGCGAGTGCGATTCGCTGCGATCGGCCGCGGCTTTCTTCCCCGGCATTTCGCGTCCGGCCAGCCTGCATCGCGATATCCCCGTCACTGGTACGAGAATTGCGAACATCTCGCTCGTCGGGCTAATGGCGGCCTGACGATCACGCCATGTCGAACCGTGGCGGCCGATCACGTGGATAACAGCGTCCGCGCCAGGCACTCGCATGTCGAGCGAGTGCCTGGCGCGTTTTTTTTGCCCGTCCAACTTTACGAGCGCACACCATGGCCTACCTCACGCCCAACGAATTCGTCACCAGGATGGTCGATGCCGGTGAATCGAAGCTGTCGATGTCGACCCGCGATACGCTGATTCGCGCGTACATGGCGGGCGCGATCCTCGCGCTCGCAGCCGCCTTCGCGGTCAGCATCACGATCAACACCGGCAACGCACTGGCCGGTTCGCTGCTGTTTCCGGTGGGATTCTGCATGCTGTACCTGCTCGGCTTCGACCTGCTCACCGGCGTCTTCACGCTCGCGCCGCTCGCGGTGATCGATCGCCGGCCCGGCGCGACCTGGGGTGGCGTGTTCCGCAACTGGACGCTGGTGTTCTTCGGCAATTTCGCGGGCGCGCTGACGGTTGCGCTGTTCATGGCGATCATCTTCACATTCGGCTTTTCGGAAGCGCCGAACGCAATCGG
>NZ_BCPP01000387.1:0-6189 GCF_016586125.1 Burkholderia sp. E168m23 | reverse complement strand
TGCACTGCGGGCGGAAAGGCACGTTCGCAAACCCGTTATTAGCGTGAACACGCCCTAAGGCGTCCTGCTGGCGTGTTCACGGGTCGCGCGCGAAGGTGGCGCGGGCGCAGGGCCGGGCCGGATGCGGGCGACGCGCGCAACGGGCCGGCCCACGCCGGAGTCGAGACGATACGGCCCGGCGGGACGACGGCCAACCAATGAATCCGCATATGCAAATCAGCGGCCGGACGATACGTGAATGGCGACGCGGCAGGGCGCCCCGCGCTCACGCGGTGACGAGCAGGCTTTCCTCGATCGAATCGACGCGGTCCGGATAGAACGCGAGGTGCCCGCGAATCGATTCGACGGCCGGATTCGGATGCTCGTATGTCCATACCGCGTTGGTCGAGCGTTCGCCGCCGGCCGGAATCGAGTAGTACGCGCAATCGCCCTTGTACGGGCAGTAGGTCGCGTGATCGGTGCGTTCGAGCAGCGACATGTCGGCGTCCTCGCGCGGAATGTACAGCACGGCCGGGTAGCTGGCCTCGCGCAGCACCAGCGCGTGGCGCGTATCGGCGACGACCTTGCCGGCGACCTTCACGACCACCCGCGACGAATGCGGTTCGATCAGGATCGGATGATCGGGGCCCGGCGACTTCACGGGACGAGAGGGCGTATCGGGGTTGATCGACATTCGTGGTCCTCCAGAAAGAGCGGCGCGCTCGGACGCGCCGTGCCGGCACCTGCGCGCCGGGCGGATTCCCGCGCGCCGGTGCCGGCGTGGGCCAACCGATACGATGCACCCATTTCGCGGAGCCTGCAGGGGGACGGAAGGGCGCCCGCGGCCGTGCGCGAATGGCGCGGTCTCATGACGGGGGCCGGGCGTCGCGGCGGGGTGCGCGAGCCTGTCCGCGGCGCTCGCATGGACATTCTCATGCAGCGGCAGCGGGATGCAGCCATGACGATAAGCAACGCGGAATTAATTGGTAAGCGATCGGCGGGCGGCGCGCGAAGATCGACGGTCGTCATTCGCATGGCACCTCTTTCTTTCCTCCGTCACCATGAAGAATCCTTTCGTTTCGTCAACCGCGCGCCGATCGCGCGGCGTATCGCCCGCCGGCGCCGCGCTTCGCTGCATCGCCGCGTCGTTGCTGCTGGCCGGCGCCGCGACGCACGCGCTGGCGGCGCCCACGGGCAAGACGCTCGTGTACTGCACCGAAGGCAGCCCGGCCGGCTTCGATCCCGGCCAGCACACGACGAGCACCGATTTCGATGCGAGCACGTACCCGGTCTACAACGGGCTCGTGCAGTTCAAGCGCGGCACGCTCGACCTCGAACCGGCGCTCGCGACGAGCTGGGACGTGTCGCCCGACCAGCGCACGATCACGTTCCACCTGCGGCGCGGCGTGAAATTCCAGACGACCGCATGGTTCAAGCCGACGCGGCCGTTCCAGGCCGACGACGTCGTGTTCACGTTCCGCCGGATGCTCGACCCGGACGATCCGTTCCGCAAGGCCTATCCGGTCAGCTTCCCGTATTTCAGCGATCTCGGCTTCGACCACAACATCGACCGCATCGAGAAGGTCGACGACTATACGGTGCGCTTCGTGCTGAAGTCGCCCGACGTCGTGTTCGTGCGCAATCTCGCGATGGCGTTCGCGTCGGTGCTGTCGGCCGAATATGCGGGGCAGCTCGCCGCGCGCCATCGCGAGTCGGACATCAACCAGTTCCCGGTCGGCACGGGGCCGTTCGTGTTGCGTACGTACCAGAAGGATGCGCTGATCCGCTACGACGCGAATCCCGACTACTGGAAGCCGGACGACGTGAAGCTCTCGCGCCTCGTGTTCGCGATCACGCCCGATCCGGCCGCGCGGCTGCAGAAGCTCGTGGCCGACGAGTGCCAGGTGTCGGCGTTTCCGCGACCGGCCGATCTCGAGACGGTGCGGCGCGACCCGAAGCTGACGCTGTTTTCCGGGACGGGCTTCAACGTCGGCTTCGTCGCGTACAACACCCGGCATCCGCCGCTCGATCGCGTCGACGTGCGGCGCGCGCTCGACATCGCGATCGACAAGACGGCGATCATCAAGACCGTGTTCAACGGCGACGCGACGATCGCGACGAACCCGATGCCGCCCGCGCAATGGTCGTACAACCCGCGCCTGAAGGACGCGCCGCGCGATCCGGCCGCCGCGAAGGCCCTGCTCGCGCAAGCCGGCTTCCCGAACGGCTTCGACCTGACGCTATGGGCGATGCCCGTGCAGCGCCCGTACAACCCGAACGCGCAATTGATGGCGCAACTGATCCAGCAGGACTGGGCGAAGATCGGCGTGCGCGCGAAGATCGTCAGCTACGAATGGGGCGAGTACAACCGCCGCGCGAAGCATGACGGCCAGCACGACGCGATCCTGTACGGCTGGTCGGGCGACAACGGCGACCCCGACAACTGGCTCGGCACGCTGCTCGGCTGCGAGGCGGTGCACGGCAGCAACCTCGCGAAGTGGTGCAACAAGGACTTCGAGCAGCTCGTGACCGCCGCGCGGTCGAACGGGGACGTCGCGAAGCGCACGGCGCTGTACGAGCAGGCGCAGGTGGTGTTCAAGGAGCAGGTGCCGTTCACGCCGATCGCGACGTCGATCGTGTCGTTGCCGATCTCCAGGCGCGTGCACGGGCTGACGTTCTCGCCGCTCGGCGGGCACCGGTTCGATGGCGTGTGGCTGGATTGAGGGAAGCGGAAGCCGGCGCGTTCGTGCGCGCCGGCGTTCGCCGCGTCAGTCAGTTGAGTGCGACGGCGGCCGCGGCCTCGACCGGCGTGCCTTCGAGCGCGACCGACGGGCGGCCGTCGGGGCCGACCGGCACGTCGCCGATGAGCGTCGTGCGATACAGCTGGCGATCGAAGTCGAGATCGAAGATGTCGACGGGCGCGAGATGCGCGGTCGCGCGGTTGTCCCAGAACGCGATGCTGCGCGGTTCCCACTTGAAGCGGATCGTGAATTCCGGCCGCGTCACGTGCTCCCACAGCAGTTCGAGCAATGCCTGGCTCTCGCGCGGCGTCAGCCCGACGATCGTTTTCAGGAAGCTCGGGCTCACGTACAGCGCGCGTTCGCCGGTCTCCGGATGCACGCGCACGAGCGGATGCTCGGTCACGAGCGGGCGACGCTCGACGGCGTCGTCGAATGCGCCGGTCGCGCGCGCGCCGGGCGGCGGCGTGAAGCGATGGATGCCGCGCAGGGTATCGACGAAGCCGCGCAGCGGCGCGGACAGCGTTTCGTACGCGCGTACGAGGTTGGTCCAGTGCGTGTCGCCGCCGTACGGCGGGATCGTCACGCCGCGCAGGATCGACGCCCACGGCGGGTTCACGGCCGCCGTCACGTCGGTGTGCCAGCCGGTCCAGGGCCGGCGCACCGGTTCGCCTTCGAAGCGCGTCGCCTTGCGATGCTTCGCGATCGAATAGACGGCCGGATGGCCGTCGACGTGCCCGAACACCGGGTGGCCGACCGTCGGCTCGCCGAACTGCGCGGAGAACGCGACATGCTGCTCGTGCGTGAGGAATTGTTCGCGGAAGAAGATCACGCGCCATTTCAGCAGCGCGGCGCGGATCGCCGCGATCTGCGGCGTGGTCAACGGTTGCGTGAGGTCGACGCCGCGGATTTCCGCACCGATATGGGCGGACAGCGGGATCACGTCGACCGGCTGGGCGGCGGGTTCGAGTAGGGCGCTCATGCGACGCTCCTGGCGGAAGTGAACGGGGAAGAGGGACGACATCGTTGCGCGTGCAAGTGTCGGTCCGGTGGTGCGAGTTTCATGGCGGGTGTCCTCCAGAGCGGAGCGCGGCGGCGCGCGGAAAAGAGCGCCGCCGCGTGACGTGGGTACGTCGACGTTATTGCAGCGTGGCGCCCGGCCCCTTGAGCAGGACGCTCTGGCGGCCGTCGATGCCGACCGGCACGTCGCCGTGAACGGTCGCGCGGCGCACGACGCGGCGTGCATCGCCGTAGTCGTTGATCGCGTAGTGCTGGGTCGCGCGGTTGTCCCAGATCGCGACGTCGCCTTCCTGCCAGTTCCAGCGCACGGTGTTCTCGAGGCGCGTCACGTGTTCGTGCAGCACCTGCAGCAGGTGCGCGGAATCCTGCGACGACAGCCCCTTGATCTTCTGCACGAAGTGCCCGAGCACGAGCGTGCGTTCGCCGGTTTCCGGATGCACGCGCACGACCGGATGCTCGGTTTCGTAGACGGTCGACGTGAATACTTCGCGGTAGCGCTTCAGTTGCGTATCGTCGGCATGCACGTGCGTCGACGCATAGTCGTACGCGTTCGTATGCAGCGCCCACAGCGTGTCGGCGAGCGCGCGCAGCGGGTCGGGCAGATTCGCGTACGCGGTGGCCGTGTTGGCCCACACGGTATCGCCGCCGAACGGCGGGATCACGACTGCGCGCAGGATCGAGATCTTCGGGTACGCGTCGACGAAGGTCACGTCGGTGTGCCACGAATTGGCGCGTGCGCCGTGCGCGGAATCGAGTTCGAGCAGGGCAGCGCTGCCGTCGACGGACGGCACGGTCGGGTGCGCGACCGTGTCGCCGAAGCGGCGGGCGAAGGCTTCCTGCGCGGTGTCGTCGAGATGGTGCTGGCCGCGGAAGAACAACACCTTGTGGCGCAGCAGCGCGGCGTGGACCGCATCGAACGTCGCGTCGTCGAGCGTGGCCGACAGCCGCACGCCGGAAATTTCGGCGCCGATCCGGCCGGCGACCTGGCGAAGCTGAAGCGGGACGGCGGCCGTGCGCGGCGCGGCGTGAGAAGCAGGCGAAGGCGAATGAGCGGCGTGCTGGACTTCGGACATCGGGAGTCTCCTGGGAGTCGGGTCGGTCGAGTCTCCATTCAAGCAGGCGCCGCGCGGAACCGGAACCGATGAATCGTCACAACCTTAGCGTGCGCGCTGCGATGAACGATATGTGTCGTGATGCTGAACGATCCGGCGCGTCATGCGCTTACCATGCGAGCCGCCATTCGCCGATCCGGTGCGGGCGCGCGGCGTCGAGGCGCTTGCCGCCGGAACCGTCGTCGTCCGGCGGCTCGCTGTCGTCGAAATCGGCGAGCACGGTGTCGCGCAAGCGCGCGAATGCCGGCGAATCGCGCCGGCGCGGGCGTGGCAGCGCGACGTCGACGATGCGCGCGATGCGGCCCGGACGCGGCGCCATCGTGACGACGCGGTCGCCGAGATAGACGGCTTCGTCGACATCGTGCGTGACCAGGATCATCGTGATGCGCTCCTGTTCCCAGATCCGCAGCAGTTCGTTCTGCATCTTCGCGCGGGTTTGCGCGTCGAGCGCGCCGAACGGCTCGTCGAGCAGCAGCACGCGCGGCCGGTTCACGAGGCCGCGTGCGATCGCGACGCGCTGCGCCATCCCGCCCGACAACTGGTTCGGAAACGCGTGCTCGAAACCGTTCAGCCCGACGAGCGCGACGTGCTCCGCGATCGCGCGCCGTTTCGCGGCGGCGTCCAGCGGCGCGTTGCGCAGCGCGGCGCCGATGTTCTGTTCGACGGTCAGCCACGGGAACAGCCGGTGATCCTGGAACACGATGCCGCGCTGCAGCGACGTGTCGCGCACGCGCTCGCCGCCGGCGTGGATTTCGCCGGTGTAATCGGTGTCGAGCCCGGCGACGAGCCGCAGCAGCGTCGACTTGCCGCAGCCGCTGGCGCCGACGATCGTGACGAATTCGCCGGCGCGCACGTGCAGCGACACGTCGTCGAGCACGGCGAGCGCCGCGCCGCGTTGCGCGTAGTGCTTGCTTACATGGAGGATGTCGAGCGAATCGGAGGCGAGAGTCGTCATGGCGGTCAGGAGAAGGGAGCGATATGGAGGGAACGGGCGCTCAGCGCGTCAGGTCGCCGCGCCGGGCCAGCACCTTGCGCTCGATCGCCCGCGCGGTCGCGTTCAGTGCCCAGCCCGTCACGCCGACGACGATGATCCCGAACAGCACGAGATCCATCCGGAACTGCTCGCTGCCGTCGATCAGCGTGTTGCCGATCCCGCTGCCGGCGACGAGCAGGTATTCCGCGCCGAGCGTCGCGAGCCACGAATAGATCAGGCCGAGATACAGGCCGGTGAAGATAGACGGCAGCGCGGCCGGCAGGATCACGTAGCGGATCAGCTGAAGCCGTGAGTAGCGCAGCGCGCGGGCGACGTCGACGTACGTGCGCGGCACCGCGTGAATGCC
>NZ_BCPP01000386.1:0-6202 GCF_016586125.1 Burkholderia sp. E168m23 | reverse complement strand
GTTTCGGCCATGCCGTCGTCACCGCGGCGGCGATAAGCTGCGACCGTCTTGTCCCCGGAGCGCGCCGTCGTGCGACGCGCCGGCCCTAACGATCGCTGTCTGCCTGATCTCGCATCCATGTCGTACTGGCGCACATTTCTCGTCGTCGTGTTGCTCGCGCTGAGCCTGTCGATCCCGTCGTTCGCGGCGGTTTCGATGCAGTGCCCGGGCGCCGCCGTGCCGCAAGAGGAAAAGGCGTCGCACGCGATGCCGGCCGCGCAGGGTGGCCATCACGATCACGGCGATCACGCGCGGCATGCGTCGTCATGTGCCGCGTGCGTGTCCTGCTGCTTTGGCACGGGGATGTCGAGTGCGCCTGCGGTGCCCGCCGCGGCGAGCGTCGGCGTCACCATCGTCGCGCCTCCGCGTTCGGCCGGGGGCGTGTCGTTCCTGACGGGCGGCATCGACCGGCCGCCGCGCCGGATGCCCGCCTAGTCGCTGCCCGCGGCCGATGCGCCGCGATCCGCCATCCGCTCCGGCGGCCGCATCCGGCGCGCCGGACGACTTACGACGAGACATGTTCATGCGATTGATCATTGCGGCGCTGTTGGGCGTGGCGGCCCTCGTGCCGTCGCTCGCGCCCGCGCAAACTCCGTTTCCCGATCCGGCGGACGCCGCCGCGTCGGTGCCGGACGTCACCGTGACGTCCGCGTTCGACGGCTACCGGCCGTATCGGGACGACGCAGGCCCGGGCTGGAAGCAACTGAACCGGGACGTGATGGAGCGGCCCGCGAAAGGGCGCACGACCGGCAACGCCGCGCCCCATTCGACGCACGGAGGGGCCACGCGATGACGACGCTCGCGATATCACCGAGGATCGGCGCGGCCGCGATCGCGCTGGCGTTCCTCGTGGGCTGCACGACGTTTTCGAAGGATGGCGGGTTCGACGCCGTGTCGTCGGCTGCATCGGAACGCATCGGAAAGGACGCGGTGGTGGTGAGGACCGACGCCGACCGCGAAGCGGTCGACCAGCGGACGAAGGAACTGCTCGGCAAGCCGCTGTCGATGGACGACGCGGTGCAGGTCGCGTTGCTGAACAACCGCGGGCTGCAGGCGTCGTACGCGGAACTCGGGCTGTCGGAGGCCGACCTCGTGCAGGCCGGCCGGTTGCCGAACCCGCGCTTCGCGTTCAGCCGCACGCGTGCCGGCGATGGCGAGCTGACGCTTGGCCGCACGTTCTCGGCGAACGTGTTCGCGCTGCTGACGATGCCGCTCGCAACGAAGATCGAACGCCGCCGTTTCGAGCAGACCAAGCTCGAAACGGCCGATGCGATGCTGAAGGTCGCGGCCGACGCGCGCCGCGCGTATGTCGAGGCGGTCGCCGCCGAGCAGGCCGCACACTATGCGCAGCAGGTGCGCGACGCCGCGAGCGCGGCCGCCGAACTCGCACTGCGCATGCGGCAGGCCGGCAACTTCAGCCGGCTCGACTACGCCCGTGAACAGGCGTTTCACGCCGACGCGGTCGCGCAGCACGCGAAAACGCGGCAGCAGGCCATCGCCGCACGCGAGAAGCTCACGCGCGCGATGGGGCTGTGGGGCGAGCGCACGCGGTACGCGCTGCCCGAGCGCTTGCCGGATCTGCCGAAGGCGCGCCCGAACCTGCCCGACCTCGAACGCTTCGCGATGGGCAATCGCCTCGACGTCCAGGCCGCGAAGCTGCAGACGCAGGGCGTCGCGTCGTCGCTCGGCCTGAGCAAGGCCACGCGTTTCGTCAACGCGGTCGAGCTCGGCTACGTGAACGACTACGAGACCGGCAAGGGCCACGAGCACGGTTACGAGATCAGCGTCGAGATTCCGCTGTTCGACTGGGGTGGCGCCAAGGTCGCGCGCGCCGAGGCGATCTACATGCAGTCCGCGAACCGGCTCGCGAAAACGGCCATCGATGCACGCTCGGAAGTACGCGAATCGTATGCGGCGTACGTGACGAGCTACGACGTCGCGACGCACTATCGCGACGAAGTCGTGCCGCTGCGCAAGACGATCTCCGACGAACTGCTGCTGCGCTACAACGGGATGCTCGCGAGCGTGTTCGAGCTGCTGACCGATGCGCGCGAACAGGTCGGCGCGGTCAACGGCTACATCGATGCGCTGAAGGACTACTGGCTCGCGGAAACCGATCTGCAGATGGCCGTCGGCGGCCGGTTGCCGTTACCGGGTGCCGTGCCGAGCGCGACGCATTCCGCCGAATCCGCACCCCAATCCCCATCCAGCGCCGACGCTGCGCCGCAGCCGGCTTCCACTCCCGCGGCGCCGTCGGCGCCCGCCACGCAACCGCATCCGGAAGGTCATTGACATGGTGTCCCGTCGACAATTTCTCAGCGGCTCGGGCGCCGCACTGCTCGGTGCGGCGATGGTCAGCAAGGCTGGCGCCGCGTCGTTGCCCGACGCGCCGACGATGGCGAAAGCCGGCACGCAGCCGCCGCTCGTGCCGCCCAACGGCCGCCCGTACACGCCCGTCGCGACGCTGAACGGCTGGTCGCTGCCGTGGCGGATGAAGAACGGCTGGAAGGAATTCCACCTGACGGCCGAGCCCGTCGTGCGCGAGATGGCGCCCGGCATGAACGCGAACCTGTGGGGCTACAACGGTCAGTCGCCGGGCCCGACGATCGAGGCCGTCGAAGGCGACAAGGTCCGCATCTTCGTGACCAACCGGCTGCCCGAGCACACGACGATCCACTGGCACGGGCTGCGGCTGCCGAACGGGATGGACGGCGTCGGCGGCCTCACGCAGCCGCATATCCCGCCCGGCAAGACCTTCGTCTACGAGTTCCAGCTCGAAGCGCACGGCACGTTCATGTATCACCCGCATGCCGACGAGATGGTGCAGATGGCGATGGGGATGATGGGGATGTTCATCGTACATCCAAAGGACCGCGGCACGATGGCGGTCGATCGCGATTTCGTGTTCCTGCTCGCCGCATACGACATCGACCCGGGCAGCTACACGCCGCGCGTGAACGAGATGACCGACTTCAACATGTGGACCTTCAACTCGCGCGTGTTCCCGGGCATCGATCCGCTGCCGGTGCGCGCCGGCGACCGCGTGCGGATTCGTTTCGGCAACCTGACGATGACGAACCACCCGATCCACCTGCACGGCTACAGCTTCGAGGTCGCGGGCACCGACGGCGGCTGGATTCCGCCGGCCGCGCGCTGGCCGGAAGTGACGGCCGATGTCGCGGTGGGTCAGATGCGCGCGATCGAGTTCACCGCCGATCGTCCGGGCGACTGGGCGTTCCATTGCCACAAGTCGCACCACACGATGAATGCGATGGGCCATCAGGTGCCGAACCTGATCGGCGTACCGCAGAAGGATCTCGCGAAGCGCATCGGCAAGCTCGTGCCCGACTACATGGCGATGGGCAGCACGGGCGGCGCGATGGGCGGCATGGAGATGCCGCTGCCAGACAACACGCTGCCGATGATGACCGGCACCGGCCCGTTCGGGCCGCTGGAGATGGGCGGCATGTTCACGGTGCTCAAGGTGCGGCAGGGGCTGGGCCGCAACGACTATCGCGATCCGGGCTGGTTCCGGCATCCGAAGGGCACCGTCGCATACGAATACACCGGCGAATTGCCGGACGGCTGAAGCAGCATGCGGCGGCCGCGTCGATGCGGCCGCCGGTTTCCATTCACTCACACGGGAGTCGACACGATGAAGAAGGGACTGGTTTTGATGGCGACGGGGTGCGCGCTGGCGTTCTCCGCGGCGTCGTACGCGGCCGGCGACATGGCCGGCATGGACATGAGCGCGAATGCGAAGCAGGGCGCCGCGGCGTCGCGCATGTCGCACGGCGAGATCCGCAAGGTCGACACGGCGGCCGGCAAGCTGACGATCAAGCACGGCCCGCTGGAGAACCTCGGGATGGACGCGATGACGATGGTGTTCAAGGTGAAGGACCCGGCGATGCTGGCGCAGGTGAAGGTGGGCGATACGATCGATTTCGTCGCCGAGGACGTGGACGGTGCGTTGACCGTCGTCGAGCTGAAGAAGCCGTGAAGCGGAGCGCGTGAACATGACGATCTCGATGCTCAAGCGGCTGGCCGGCTTTGCCGCGGCTACCGCCATCTTCGCAGGCGCACCGGTCGCGGCGTCGGCGCACGGCAAGCTGGAGCGCGCCGTACCGGCGGCCGGCAGCACGATCGATGCGGCGCCCGACACGGTGCGGCTCACGTTCAACGAAGACGTCGAACCGGCGTTCAGCTCGGTGAAGGTGTCGGACGCGAGCGGCAACGCCGTCACGCAGGACAAGGCGAAGGTCGACGCGTCGAACCCGCGCGTGATGACCGTCGCGATACCGAAGCTTGCGGCAGGCGCGTACACCGTACAGTGGGCGGCGATGACGGCCGATGCGCATCGCACGAAGGGCGCCTATACGTTCCGGGTGAAGGAATGAACGACGGCATCGTCGGCCTGCTGCGGCTCGTGGCGGTGGCGATCCAGAACGCCGGGTTCGCGGTCGTCGTCGGCGCATTGCTCGGCCGGCACTGGCTCGCACGTGGCGTGTCCGCGTGGCAGCACGACGTTGGGCGGCGGCTCGCCGCGACGCTGCGTATTGCGTCCGTCGTATCGCTGCTCGCGAGCGTCGCCGCATTCTGGGCGCACTGCGCATTGATGAGCGAGGTGTCGCTGCTCGACGCAGGGCTGGCGGTGTGTTCGATGCTCGCGCGCACCGGCTTCGGTCATGCGTGGCTGGCCGGGGCGGCGTTCATGCTCGTCGTCGTGCTGCTGTCGTTCGTCGGACGCACGGACGACACGCGGTTTCCGTTCGCGATGGTGGCTGCCCTCGCTTGTGTCGCGCTGGCGCGCAGCAACGGCGGCCATCCGGTGGACGCCGGGCTGTTCAGCGTGCCAGTGTGGATCGATTGGCTGCATCTGCTGGCGATCAGCGCGTGGGTGGGGCTCGTGCTCGTGACGGCATTCGGCGTGATGTCGCGGCTCGCCCGCATGCCGGCGAGCGAACGCGCGACGGGCGCATCGTTCGTGCAGTCGCTGTCCGACGCATCCACTTACGCGCTGGTCGTGTTGTTCGCGACCGGCGCGTACAACGGCTGGCGCGGCGTCGATACACCCGCCAACCTGTTCGCGTCGACGTACGGGCAAATCCTGCTGCTGAAGCTTGTGCTCGTGCTGATTGCCGCGATGCTCGGCGGACACAACCGCTTCTTCGGGATGCCGGAGCTGCTGGCCGCGTTGAAGGACCCGGCCGCCGCGATACCGGTACGCGCGTTGAGACGGTTCGGCATGGTGTTGCGAGTCGAGGCGGTCGTGCTCGGCGGCGTGCTGATGGTGGCGGCCGTGCTCGTGTCGAGCGCGTTGCCGGGGACGGCCTAGCGGCGGGGCTTCGTCGTCGGAAGATCGGCTGCATTGTCGAGACTTGACCGGACGACGCATGGCGATCGCGGCGTGATGACGACGATTACATCGGCCTGTCTCGCGATTACCAAAAACTGTCATTGAGCGCCGCTAAGCTTTCGCCACCCTCACAACCGGGATTCCCGCCATGCGCTCGCCAATCTGCCTGTTTGCCCCGCTATTGTTGCTCCCGACGCTCGCCGCGCCGGTATTCGCCGCCACTGCCGCGCCCGTCAGCGCGAACTGCGGCGGCAGCACGACGCCGATCGCCGATATCCAGGGGGCCGGCGCGCCGTCGCCGCTCGCCGGTCAGAACGCATCGATCGAAGCGGTCGTCACCGCCGATTTCGGCGGCACCGACGGTTTCGGCGGCTTCTTCGTCCAGCAGGCGGACGCGCAGCGCCGCAACCAGCCGGGCGTGTCCGAAGGCCTGTTCGTCTATGCGCCGAAAGCGCGCGCGAAGGCCGGCGATCTCGTGCACGTAACGGGCAAGGTCGAGGAGAAATACGGGCAGACGCAGCTCACGCTGCAGGGCGCGATCGCGGTATGCGCGAACGGCCAGACGGTCACGCCCGCGACGCTCACGCTGCCGGTCGACAGCCCGAGCGCGTTCGCCGCATACGAAGGGATGCTCGTGCGCCTGCCGCAGACGCTGAGCGTCACCGACAACTACGAACTCGGCCGCTACGGCAGCGTGATGCTCAGCAACGGCCGCCTGCGTACGCCGACGAGCGTCGTGCCGCCCGCGCAGGCGCAGACGCAGATCGACGCGAACGCGCGCAACCGCCTGATCCTCGACGACGGCTC
>NZ_BCPP01000385.1:0-6228 GCF_016586125.1 Burkholderia sp. E168m23 | reverse complement strand
TTCGGGCTCGACGTGCTGGTGCCGGACGAACGCGGGCGCGACGACGTGCACCGGATCATCTACGACGAGCTGTGCCACGGCGTCATCTCGGAGGAATCGCGCGCCACGTATGTGTCGATCATCGATGGACTGGCCCAGCGCGGCGCACAGGCGGTGATCCTGGGCTGCACGGAAATCACGCTGCTGATCGGTGCGGACGACTCGCCGCTGCCGGTATTCGATACGACCGCGCTACATGCGAAAGCAGCCGTCGAGTGGGCGGCGCGCTGAACGACACGCGCCATCGCGTATCGACAAGCGTCGCCGAACGGCATCGCCGCATTGTTTCGCGCGCCGGGATTCACTCTCCCGGCGCGCGCGTCGCCGCTCGGCCGACGCCCTGCTCTCGCCCACCACACGGGCCGGCACGAACGGCCCGCGAATCATGCGACTCCGTTCCCGCGGGCACGCCGACACAAGGGGTTATCCATTGGTAATAAAGTGACCGCAAATTGGTACGCGAGCAGCGGCACCGCACTCGACGCTGCTCGTCGCGGTCTCTTTTTCCACCAACCGGAAACAGGAACATGAAAAGACTCAGCACCGTGCTCGGCGCGCTGCTCGCCGTGTCGGCCACGCTCAACGCGCACGCGGACCCCAGCATCACCGCATCGGCCGCCACGACGCCCAGGGACGGCTTCGATCGCATGACGTGGGAGATCACGCCCGAAGTCGTGCCGACCCAGGTCAACGCCAGTTACTACTGGGCCAACCAGTTGTCGTCGCAACACGGCGGACACGCGATCTACACCGGCATCCAGCCGCGCACCCGCAGCACCAACGTGGTGATCTTCAGCGCGTTCGGCACCGGCACGGCGCCGCTGTCGGCGAATTGCCGCGGCGGCGCCGACGGCGGCTCCGGCACGTCGTGCTCGATCGCCTACCCGTGGAAAACCGGCCACGCCTATCGGCTGCAGGTCACCGTGACGCAGGCCAATCGCAGCGACGGGCGCTCGACCGTCGACGGCTTCATCACGGACGTCGCCACCGGCGCCACGACGCCGACCGGCAGTATCGCGGTGCCGGCGGACTGGGGCGGCCTGTCGAGCTCGGCTTACCTGTTCGACGAGTACTTCCCGTTCAACGCCGCGTCGAAGGACCCGATGCAGCGGCCGTGCGTGCCGTATGCGCGCTACATGACGTCGCTGCCGCATTTCTACCTGAAGGATGTGGACTACCCGGCGACCGAGCGGTCGATCCGGCTGAATACGGGCAAGGACAAGTGCGCGGTGCTCTCGGGCACGCCGAACGCACGGACCACGCTGGTCAACACGACGACCTATCTGCTCGAGAACGGCTTCCTGCCCGGGAGCCCGGGCGCGCCGAAATAACAAGCGGACGCGGAAAACAAAAAACCCGGCATGGAGCCGGGTTTTTCGTGGACGAGGTGCGCATCGGTCAATTGCGCGGCACATCGTCTGGTGTGCTTGGTTGCGGGGACAGGATTTGAACCTGTGACCTTCGGGTTATGAGCCCGACGAGCTGCCAGACTGCTCCACCCCGCGTCAGAGAAATAAATTATAGGGTGAGGAAGTACTCACGTCAATACTTTTGTCACAATTTCTGCTTCCCTTCCTCGCGCGACGATGCGTGACCCTGCACGACATCCGCGTTCGCACCCCATGCTCGCGGTAAGATGACGGCCTCCGAATTCACGCCGCACGCCCCTCCCGTTCATGAAAATAGCCACCTGGAACGTCAACTCGCTCAACGTCCGCAAACAGCACGTGCTCGACTGGCTCGCGCAAAGCGGCACCGACGTCCTGTGCCTGCAGGAACTGAAGCTGCCGGACGAGAAATTCCCGCGCGCCGATCTCGAGGCGGTCGGCTACCGCAGCTGGTTCACGGGCCAGAAGACCTACAACGGCGTCGCGATCCTCGTGCGCGACACGCTCGCCGTCGACGAATCGGACGTCGTGCGCAACATCCCCGGCTTCGACGACCCGCAGCAGCGCGTGATCGCCGCGACGGTCGACGGCGTGCGCATCGTGTCCGCCTACTTCCCGAACGGCCAGGCGCTCGACTCCGACAAGTTCGTCTACAAGATGCAGTGGCTCGACGCGCTGCAGGCATGGCTGCGCACCGAGCTGCAGCGCTACCCGAAGCTCGCGCTGCTCGGCGACTACAACATCGCGCCGGAAGACCGCGACGTGCACGATCCCGCGAAATGGGAAGGCCAGAACCTCGTGTCGCCGCAGGAGCGCGCGCACTTCGCGCAGCTGATCGAACTCGGCTTCGTCGATGCGTTCCGCCGCTTCGAGCAGCCCGAGAAAACCTTCACGTGGTGGGACTACCGGATGATGGCGTTCCGCCGCAACGCGGGGCTGCGCATCGACCACATCCTGCTGTCGCCGGCGCTCGCGGCAACCTGCGCGTCGTGCGAGGTCGATCGCACGCCGCGCACGTGGGAACAGCCGTCCGACCACACGCCCGTCGTCGCGATCGTCGGCTGATCGCCCAGGGCCTGTTCACGCGCGATCAGCGCCGCGCGGGCGCCGGCCCGAGATGGGCCCACAGGAAGCCGAATTCGGCCGCATCGGCTTCCGCGCGTTCGAGATCGTCGGCGCTGCCGTGGCCGCCGTCGGTGTTCTCCCAGTACCACACCCGTTCGTGACCGAGCGCCTGCATGCGCGCGGCCAGCTTGCGTGCATGCGCGGGATGCACGCGGTCGTCGCGGGTCGACGTCGTCAGCAGCAACGGCGGATACACGACACCTTCGCGCACGCGGTGATAGGGCGAATACGCTGCCAGCGCCGCGCCTTCGCTCGGATCGTCCGGATCGCCGTATTCGTCGAGCCATGCGGCGCCCGCGTGCAGCTTCGGATAGCGCTGCATGTCGAGCAGTGGCACGCGGCACAGCACCGCGCCGAACAACTCCGGCCGCTGCATCATGCACGCGGCGACCAGCAGCCCGCCGTTGCTGCCGCCCTCGATCCCCAACTGCGCGGCGCTCGTCACGCCGGTCGCAACCAGATCCTCGGCCACTGCGATGAAATCGTCGAACGAACGCTGGCGATGTTCGCGCTGCGCGTCGGTATGCCAGCGCGGCCCGAACTCGCCGCCGCCGCGGATGTGCGCGAACGCCATCACGCCGCCGCGTTCGAGCCAGCCGATGCCGAACGCATCGCTGTAGCCCGGCAGGTTCGGGATCGCAAAGCCGCCATAGCCCGACAGCAGGCACGGCCGCGCGACGCGCGCCACACCTTCAGGTGCGTCGAGCGCATCGCGCGGCCCGATCAGCGTGTACGGCACCACCGTGCCGTCGTGCGAACGCGCGCTCGCGCGCCGTACGACCAGCCCGGCGGCGTCGAACTGCACCGGCGGCCGGTCGAGCAGCACGCGGCGCGACGGTGCATCGTCCGCGCGGTCGGCCAGATCGGCCAGCCAGCATTCGGGCGGATCGAGATAGGTGTCGACGTCGACGTACACTTCGTCGTTCAGCGTCGATTCGACGGGCTCGACGTCGATCTGCGCGTCGCCGGGCCAGTCGAACGGCCGCGCGTCCCACGTCCACGCCCCGTCGTCGGCCTGCCGCGGCTGCCACAGCATCGTGCGGTTGTGCACGTCGTCGAGCCAGCTGGCGATCAGCGTCGTGCGCGTATGCGTCCACGTACAGGCGGACGTCGTCGGCCGCGGCGCGAACAGCGTCGTGAATTCGCGCGCGCCGGCGAGGAACGCCTCTTCGCGAATCGCGAGCAGCGAGCCGCCCGCGTGGCGCACGCCGTCGCAATCCCAGTCGAGGCGCGGCTCCAGCACGAGCCAACCCTCCCAGAACCCGACCTCGACATGCGTCGGCACGTCGTAGCGCGCCCATTCGCCCGCGTCGTTCAACCAGTACGCGTGTGCGTCGAAGAAATCGACGCTGCGCCACGCGACGTGGCGGCGGTCGATCGGGTCGTACCACGCGCCTGCGCTGATGTCGTCGGGTTCGCCGCTGAACACGACGGGCGCGTCGGCAAGCGCCGTGCCGCGCACCCAGCGCCGCGCTTCATACGGATAACCGGCGGCGGTCGCATGCGCTTCGCCGCGATCCCAGCTCACGTACACGGTATCGCGGTCGATCCAGCCGACCGTGTGATGGCCCGGCGCGTCGATCGTGAAACCGCCGTCGACGAAACGGCGCTCGACGAGGTCGAATTCGCGCACGACGACCGCGTCGGCGCCGCCCGGCGATAGCGACAGCAGCACGCGATCGCCGTCCGGATACAGGATCGCCTCCTGCTCGAACACCCACGACTCGCCCTCTTCGGCGCCAAGCGCGTCGATGTCGAGCAGCGTTTCCCAGGCCGGCTGGCCGGCCCGCCAGTCGGCCCAGCGCGTGCGGCGCCACAGCCCCTTCGGATGGAGATCGTCCTGCCACAGGTCGTACGCCCAGTCGCGCCAGCGGGTCGGAATCACCGGGCGTTCGCGCGGCAGATACGCTTTCGCGAGACGCGCGGTCAGCGCGCGATAGGCATCGTCGTCGCGCAACGCGGCGCGGGTGCGCGCATTCTGCTCGTCGACCCACGTGCGGGCGCGCTTGCTGTCGAGTGCTTCGAGGAAACGGAACGGGTCGGCCCCGGCGGGCCAGCGGAAGGATTCGGACATTGAGGATCGCGGAATGGCAAGCTGCATGCAAACCGCGATTATGTCCGATCGCGGCATGCGCGGGCCCGCGCATGCCGCGAATCGTGCTCAGGGTTCCAGATGGAGTTCCTGGATCTTGCGCGTGATCGTGTTGCGGCCGATGCCGAGCCGCTCTGCGGCCTCGACCTTGCGACCGCGCGTGAAGTCGAGCGCCTCGCGGATCACGGCGGCTTCGAAGCGGCGTGCGAGTTCGTCCATCACGTCGGCCGAGTTCTCGCGCAACAGCCGCGCGACTTCGGTGCGCAGCCCGTGCTCCCACAACGGGTAGCCGGCCGGCGCGCTGCCGTTCGCCGCGCTCGCGACGGGCGCGGCCGTCGGCGCTGCACCGATCGCGGCAGGCGCCGCTGCGTGACCGCCGCTGCCGTGCGCGTCCGCGCCGTCGCCCGTCGCGACGACCGGCGCACCGGCCGGCACGAGGTCGGGCGGCAGATCCTTGATCTCGACCGTCTGCGCGGGCGCCATCACGGTCAGCCAGTTCGCGAGGTTCTCGAGCTGCCGCACGTTGCCGGGAAACGGCAGCGACGTCAGGTACGCGAGCGCATCGTCGGACACGCGCTTCGGCTCGACGCCGAGATCGCGCGCGCTCTTCTGCAGGAAGTGGCGCGTGAGCAGCGCGATGTCCTCGCTGCGTTCGCGCAGCGGCGGCAGACGCAGCCGGATCACGTTGAGCCGATGGTAAAGGTCCTCGCGGAACAGCCCCTGCCGCACGCGCGACTCGAGATTCTGGTGCGTCGCGGCGATCACGCGCACGTTCGCGCGCAGCGGGTTGTGGCCGCCCACGCGGTAGAACTGCCCGTCCGACAGCACGCGCAACAGGCGCGTCTGCAGATCGAACGGCATGTCGCCGATTTCGTCGAGGAACAGCGTGCCGTTCTCGGCCTGCTCGAAGCGGCCCTGGCGCGTCGTCTGCGCGCCGGTGAACGCGCCGCGCTCGTGGCCGAACAGTTCGGATTCCAGCAGATCCTTCGGAATCGCCGCCGTGTTCAGCGCGATGAACGGTCCGTTCGCACGCGGGCTGTGACGGTGCAGCGCCCGCGCGACGAGCTCCTTGCCGGTGCCCGACTCGCCGGTGATCAGCACGGTCGCGGCCGAATGCGACAAGCGGCCGATCGCGCGGAACATGTCCTGCATCGCCGGCGCCTGGCCGAGCATCTCGGGCGCCTCGGCCACGCGCTCGTCCTGCGGCGCGCCGCCGCGCAGGCTTTCTTCCACCGCGCGGCGGATCAGCTCGACCGCCTTGTCGACGTCGAACGGCTTCGCGAGGTATTCGAACGCGCCGCCCTGGAACGCCGCGACGGCGCTGTCGAGATCGGAGAACGCCGTCATGATGATGACGGGCAGGCCCGGCAGCCGCTCGTGCATCGCCTGCAGCAACTCGAGGCCCGAGCCGCCCGGCATCCGGATGTCGGACACGAGCACCTGCGGCGTCTCGTGGTCGAGCGCGGCCAGCGCATCGCGCACGTTCGCGAAGCTCTTCGTCGCGAAGCTGTCCCGGGCGAGTGCCTTTTCAAGCACCCAGCGGATCGATTGGTCGTCGTCTACTATCCAGATCGGCTTCATAGG
>NZ_BCPP01000384.1:0-6249 GCF_016586125.1 Burkholderia sp. E168m23 | reverse complement strand
CGCGCCGCCCGGCGAGATAGTCGTCGACGCAGCGCATCACCGCGGGCGAACGATGGCGCTCGCTGCAGGCGCGCAGCTCGTCGGCCGTCATCCACAGCGTGCGCACGATGCCATCGTCGAGCACGTGGCCCGCGACCGGTTCGCCGGCCGTGCCGCAGAACGTGAAGCGCAGGTAGGTCGCACCGGCGCTGCCGGGGCGCTCGTAGTGCGCGAGATAGACGCCGACGAGTGCGTCGGGCGTGAACGGGTGCGCGGTTTCCTCGAGCGTTTCGCGGATCACGGCGTCGGCCAGCGTTTCGCCGGCTTCCAGATGACCGGCCGGCTGGTTGATGCGCAGGCCCGTCGAGGTTTCTTCCTCGATCACGAGAAAGCGGCCGGCGCGCTCGACGAGCGCGGCGACCGTCACATGCGGGGTCCAGAGTTCGGGTTTCATGGTCGGCATTTTACCGGTTGCGCCCGAACGCTGCCGGCCGTCTGGTTAGACGAATCCGACCCCCGGAGTTCATCCGTCCGGGCGCGGCGCGACGGCACGGACCAAACGGATGTCGCATTCGAGCACGGTCGTGCGGAAAGTGCTGGCGGGGGCATCGCTTTCGGTTAAAGTGCAGCGTGAAAGCCGTTGCTCGTGAGCCGGTAAGTCAGCCTGTCCGGCTCGTTGCGCAGTAAAGAATGCAAGAAAAGAAATACTGACAATGACTGGAGGAACTGACGATGCATATTGGAGTGCCTGCTGAAACGCGGGCCAACGAGGCGCGCGTGGCCGCGACGCCGGAAACCGTGAAGAAATACGCGGCGGCCGGCCATCGGGTCAGTATCGCGAAAGGGGCCGGCAGTGCCGCCAGCTATCCCGATGAAGCCTATGTGGCCGCCGGCGCAGAATTGACCGACCAGTCGGCCGCTTTTGCCGCCGACCTCGTGCTGAAGGTCCAGGCGCCCACCGACGCCGAACTGCCGTTGCTCAAGCGCGGCGCCGTGCTGGTCGGCATGCTCGAGCCGTTCAACGGCGAGCAGGCGGCGCAACTCGCCGCGGCCGGCGTGACCGGTTTCGCGCTCGAGGCCGCGCCGCGCACCACGCGTGCGCAGAGTCTCGACGTGCTGTCGTCGCAGGCGAACATCGCCGGCTACAAGGCCGTGCTGGTGGCCGCGTCGCTGTATCCGCGCTTCATGCCGATGTTGATGACGGCCGCGGGCACCGTGAAGGCGGCGCGCGTGCTGATTCTCGGCGCGGGCGTCGCGGGCCTGCAGGCGATCGCGACCGCGAAGCGGCTGGGCGCGGTGATCGAGGCATCCGACGTGCGGCCGGCGGTGAAGGAGCAGATCGAGTCGCTCGGCGCGAAATTCCTCGACGTCCCGTTCGAAACCGACGAAGAGCGCGAAGCTGCGCAGGGCGTCGGCGGCTATGCGCGCCCGATGCCGCCGTCGTGGCTCGGCCGTCAGGCCGCGCTCGTGCACGAACGCGCGAAGCAGGCCGACATCGTGATCACGACCGCGCTGATTCCCGGCCGCCCGGCGCCGACGCTGATCTCGGTGGACACCGCGCAGTCGATGAAGCCCGGTTCGGTGCTCGTCGATCTCGCGGCCGGCCGCGGCCCGGAAGTCGACGGCCGCAAGGGCGGCAACTGCCCGCTGACCGTCGCCGACCAGGTGATCGTGCACAACGGCGTGACGATCGCCGGCTACACGAACCTCGCGTCGATGGTCGCGTCGGACGCGTCGGCGCTGTATGCACGCAACCTGCTCGACTTCCTGAAGCTGATCGTCACGAAGGAAGGCACGCTGAATATCGACCTGACCGACGACATCGTCGCCGCGACGCTGCTGTGCCGCGACGGTGAAGTCACGCGCAAATAACGGAGGAGACCATGGAAGTCATCAATCACACGGTGATCAACGTGATCATCTTCGTGCTGGCGGTGTACGTCGGCTACCACGTCGTCTGGAACGTCACGCCGGCGCTGCATACGCCGCTGATGGCCGTGACCAACGCGATCTCGGCGATCGTGATCGTCGGCGCGATGCTCGCGGCGGCGCTCACCGTCGGCGCGACCGGCAAGTTCTTCGGCACGCTCGCGGTCGCGCTCGCGGCCGTCAACGTGTTCGGCGGCTTTCTCGTGACGAGGCGCATGCTCGAGATGTTCCGCAAGAAGGAGCCCAAGCGTGTCGAGGGCGGCAAGGAGGGCGCGCGATGAGCATGAACGTCGTTACGCTGCTGTACCTCGTCGCGTCGGTGTGCTTCATCCAGGCGCTGAAGGGGCTGTCGAACCCGAAGAGCGCGCGGCGCGGCAACCTGTTCGGGATGGTCGGGATGGCCATCGCGATCCTCACGACGATCGCGCTGATCGTCAAGCAGGCCGCATGGCTCGGCGCGAACCTGCCGCTCGGCCTCGCGCTCGTGCTCGGCGCGCTGATCGTCGGCGGGGGCGTCGGGGCATTCGTCGCCGCGCGCGTCGAGATGACGAAGATGCCGGAACTCGTCGCGGCGATGCACTCGCTGATCGGTCTCGCGGCCGTGTGCATCGCGTATGCGGTCGTGTCGGAGCCGGAAGCATTCGGGCTCGTGCCGCAGGACGCGGTGTCGTCGAGCTTCATCCCGTACGGCAACCGCGTCGAGCTGTTCATCGGCACGTTCGTCGGCGCGATCACGTTCTCCGGGTCGGTGATCGCGTTCGGCAAGCTGTCGGGCAAGTACAAGTTCCGGCTGTTCCAGGGCGCGCCGGTCGTGTATGCCGGCCAGCACCTGATCAACCTGATGCTCGCGATCGCGATGCTCGGCTTCGGCATCCTGTTCTTCATCACGCAGGCGTGGCTGCCGTTCATCATCATGACGGCGATCGCGTTCGTGCTCGGTGTGCTGATCATCATCCCGATCGGCGGCGCGGACATGCCGGTGGTCGTGTCGATGCTGAACTCGTACTCGGGCTGGGCCGCGGCCGGCATCGGCTTCTCGCTGAACAACGCGATGCTGATCATCGCCGGCTCGCTGGTCGGCTCGTCGGGCGCGATCCTGTCGTACATCATGTGCCACGCGATGAACCGCTCGTTCTTCAACGTGATCCTCGGCGGGTTCGGCGGCGAAGCGGCGGCCGGCGGCGCGGCGGGCGCGCAGGAGCAGCGGCCGGTGAAGTCGGGTTCGGCCGACGACGCGGCGTTCATGCTCGGCAACGCGGAATCGGTCGTGATCGTGCCGGGTTACGGGCTCGCCGTCGCCCGCGCGCAGCACGCGCTGAAGGAGCTGACCGACAAGCTGGTCGAGAAGGGCATCGACGTGAAGTACGCGATCCACCCGGTTGCGGGGCGGATGCCGGGCCACATGAACGTGCTGCTCGCGGAAGCGGAAGTGCCGTACGAGATCGTGCACGAGATGGAGGACATCAACGGCGAATTCGGTCAGGTGGACGTGGTGCTCGTGCTCGGCGCGAACGACGTCGTGAACCCGGCCGCGAAGAACGATCCGAAATCGCCGATCGCGGGGATGCCGATCATCGAGGCGTACAAGGCGCGCACGGTGATCGTCAACAAGCGCTCGATGGCGGCCGGCTACGCGGGGCTCGACAACGACCTGTTCTACATGGACAAGACGATGATGGTGTTCGGCGATGCGAAGAAGGTCATCGAGGATATGGTGAAGGCCGTCGAGTAACGTACGCCCCCGGCTACGCGGCGCCTGCTTCGATGCGCGGCGCCGCGCCCCCGGACAGGCCCGACCGGTACAAGAAGCCGGCCGGGCCTTTTTCATGGGGCGACGAGGCGTGCGACGCAGGCGGCGATCGCGTCGCGTACGCGCACGATCGCCGGATCGCGCTGCGTGCTCGTGCGCCAGCCGATTTCGACCGGATAGCGCGGCAGGTCGACCGGGCACGCGAGCGCACGCAGCGAGGTCGCCTGCGCGATCGCATGCGCCGCGTGCGCGGGAATCGTCGCGACCGCGTCGGAGCCGGCGAGCAGGTACGGCAGCGCGGCGAAATGCGTGGTCGATGCCGCGACGCGCCGTTTGTGGCCGAGCGCGGCCAGCGCCTCGTCGACGATCCCGATCACGCCGCCCGACGACACGAGCAGATGGTCGCGCCGCAGGAACTCGGCGAGCGTCAGCGTGCGCGGCGCCCGCGCGCGGCCGGCCGGATCGATCAGGCACGCATAGCCGCCGGTCGCGACCGCGCGCCGGCTGAGCCCGTTCGCCGAGAACCCGCCCGACGCGATCGCGAGGTCGATGCCGTGACGCAGCAGCGCGTCGCCGGCGATGCCGCTGTGGGTCTGCCGGAAGATCAGCCGGATGCCGGCGGCTTCGTGCGCGACCGCGTCGATCAACGCACGGCCGAGCGCGATCTCGAAATCGTCGGACAGCCCGATCGAGATCGTGCGGCCGACGCGGTCGCCACCGTCGGCCGCGATCGCGAGGCTTTCGCGGCAGCGGTCGAGCGCATCGGACAGGATCGGCTTCAGTTCGTCCGCGCGCGGCGTCGGCGCGAGCCCGCGGCCGGTGCGCACGAACAGCGGATCGGCATAGATCACGCGCAGCCGCCCGAGCGCCGCGCTGACCGCCGACTGCGTGAGGTCGAGCCGCAGCGCCGCGCGGCTCGCGCCGCCTTCCTCGTACAGCGCCTCGAACACCTTCAGCAGGTTCAGGTCGAGGCCGGCGATATCATCTACATTCATGTCAGTTATCGTTGTATCGATTTGATCGATGAAATGATATCGACAAAGATGGCGTCATCCCACTCACCGCATTCACCGGAGACGCCTTCATGTCCACCTCAGTCATCGCCGCGCTGCAGATCGGCGCGTCGCCC
Source organism: Burkholderia sp. E168m23 (assembly GCF_016586125.1). Classification (NCBI taxonomy): domain Bacteria; kingdom Pseudomonadati; phylum Pseudomonadota; class Betaproteobacteria; order Burkholderiales; family Burkholderiaceae; genus Burkholderia; species Burkholderia sp. E168m23. Next base: position 1,462 of record NZ_BCPP01000384.1, on the reverse strand, counting down.
GCCGGCACGCGCGCCACGCTCGACACGATCCTCGGCTACGAAACCGCGATCCGCGACAGCGGCGCGTCGCTGGTCGTGCTGCCCGAGGCCGTGCTCGGCGGCTATCCGAAAGGCGAGATCTTCGGCACGCGGCTTGGCTACCGGCTGCCCGAGGGGCGCGACGCGTATGCGCGCTACGCCGCGCAGGCGATCGACGTGCCGGGGCCGGAAACCGACGAGCTGGCCGCGCTGTCGCAGCGCACCGGCGCGAGCCTCGTGGTCGGCGTGATCGAGCGCGGCGGCAGCACGCTGTACTGCACGGCGCTGTTCTTCGATCCGCGCGACGGGCTCGTCGCGAAGCACCGCAAGCTGATGCCGACCGGCACCGAGCGGCTGATCTGGGGGCAGGGTGACGGCTCGACGCTGCCGGTCGTCGACACGGCCGCAGGCCGCGCGGGCGCCGCGATCTGCTGGGAGAACCACATGCCGCTGCTGCGCTGCGCGATGTACGCGAAAGGCGTGCAGATCTGGTGTGCGCCGACCGTCGACGAGCGCGACGTGTGGCAGAGCTCGATGCGGCACATCGCGCACGAAGGGCGCTGCTTCGTCGTGAGCGCGTGCCAGGTGCAGCCGTCGCCGCGCGCGCTCGGCATCGACGTGCCGGGCTGGGACCCCGAGCGGCCGCTGATCCGCGGCGGCAGCGTGATCGTCGGGCCGCTCGGCGAACTGCTGGCGGAGCCGCTGATCGGCGAGGCCGGGCTCGTGACCGCGCGGATCGACACCGACGAGCTCGTGAAGGCGCGCTACGACTTCGACGTCGTTGGCCACTATGCGCGTGCGGACGTGTTTTCGCTGCACGTCGACGAGCGGCCGAAGCGGCCGGTGGTGTTCGGTGGGTGACGAAAGTGGGGCCGGGCGCCACATGGCGCCCGGAAAATGAAGGGCGGCGCGTGTCCGCCGCCTTGCCACGTCAGCGCGTCAGCGCATGGGCGCTTCCGCGATCCGCATGTAGTCGGCGATCCGCCGGCCTTCCATGTCCGGAAACTGCTCGTGCACGGTGATGTCGCCCATCCGCGCGATGTCGAAGGTGCGGAAATCGCCGCGCAGCTCGCACCACGCGCCGATCGTCCAGCGCCCGCCCCAGTAGACGAGCCCGAGCGGCCAGACGCGTCGCTGAGAATGCGCGCCGAGCCGGTCGCGGTAGTCGAAGCTGACGATGTGGCGCGTGTCGATCGCCTGGTGGATCGCGTCGACCTTCGCGCAAAACGTCTCGTCGATGTGGAACGACGGCGCGAACACGGGCAGCCGGTCGAGCGCCGTGCGCTTGTCGGCCGGCATCGCCGACGCGATCTTCGCGAGCGCCGAGCGCGCGCCGCTCGCGAAGCGCGCGCCGCCCCAGGTCTCGAGCATGCGCGCGCCGGTGGCGAGCGCCGCCAGCTCCTCGGCCGTGAACGTGAGCGGCGGCAGGCTCGCGTTGCGGTTC
>NZ_BCPP01000383.1:0-6251 GCF_016586125.1 Burkholderia sp. E168m23 | reverse complement strand
TTTTTTGCGCAAGCAGCAGCTGCGCGTTGCGCTTACTTCACGCGCATGCCGGGCTTCGCGCCGCTGTGCGGTTCGAGGATGTAGAGGCCCGGTTCCGCCTTCTCGTCGGTGGCCGATGCGGCGAGCACCATCCCTTCGGACAGGCCGAACTTCATCTTGCGCGGCGCGAGGTTCGCGACCATCACCGTCAGCTTGCCGACGAGCTGCTCGGGCTGATACGCGGACTTGATGCCCGAGAACACGTTGCGGGTCTTTTCCTCGCCGACGTCGAGCGTGAGCTGCAGCAGCTTGTCCGAGCCTTCGACCGCCTGACACGCGACGATCTTCGCGATGCGCAGATCGATCTTCGCGAAATCGTCGATCGAGATCGGTGCGTCGTCGGCGCCGTTCACGGCCGCCGGCTTCGCGCTCGCCTTCGCGTTGCTCTTCGCATCCTTCGCGGCATTGGCGCCCGCGGCGGCCGCGCCGGCTGCCTCGGCCTGCAGCGAATCGCGGTTCGCGGCGAGCAGCGCTTCGATCTGCTTCGCATCGACGCGCGTCATCAGGTGCTGGTACGCCTTGATCGGTTGCGCCGACGACAGCGGCTTCGCGGCGTCGGCCCACGCGAGCGGCGCGATCCCGAAGAACGCCTCGACCGCAACGGCCACGCGCGGCATCACCGGCTTCAGCGCGAGCGACAGCAGGCGGAAGGCCTCGAGGCTCACGCTGCAGGTTTCGTGCAGCGCGACCGCGTTGGCCGGGTCCTTCGCGAGATCCCACGGCTTCGCGCCGTCGACGTACGCGTTCACTTCGTCCGCGAGCTCCATCGTGTGGCGCAGCGCGCGGCCGTATTCGCGTGCTTCGTAGCTCGCGGCGATCTGTGGAATCGCATCGCGCAGCTTTGCGACGAGCGGATGATTCATCGCGCTGTCCTGCACGCGACCGTCGAAACGCTTGATCAGGAAGCCGGCCGCGCGGCTCGCGATGTTCACGTACTTGCCGACGAGGTCGCTGTTCACGCGCGCCTGGAAGTCGTCGAGGTTCAGGTCGATGTCTTCCATCGTCGCGTTCAGCTTCGCGGCGAAGTAGTAGCGCAGCCACTCGGGGTTCAGGCCGGTGTCGATGTAGCTCTGCGCGGTGATGAACGTGCCGCGCGACTTCGACATCTTCGCGCCGTCGACCGTCAGGAAGCCGTGCGCGAACACGTTGGTCGGCGTGCGGTGGCCCGAGAATTCGAGCATCGCGGGCCAGAACAGCGTGTGGAAGTACAGAATGTCCTTGCCGATGAAGTGGTACTGCTCGGCCTTCGAGCCCGGGCGGATCCACGCATCGAAATCGATGCCGTTGCGCTCGCACAGGTTCTTGAAGCTCGCGTAGTAGCCGACCGGCGCGTCGAGCCACACGTAGAAATACTTGCCGGGCGCACCGGGGATCTCGAAGCCGAAGTACGGCGCGTCGCGCGAGATGTCCCAGTCGGCGAGCTTGGATTCGCCGGCGTCGCCGAGCCATTCGCGCATCTTGTTGGTCGCTTCGGGCTGCGCGAGGCCGCTCACCCACTCGCGCAGGAACGATTCGCAGCGCGGGTCGGACAGGCGGAAGAAGTAGTGCTTCGAGGTCTTGCGCACCGGCGTCGCGCCCGACACGACCGAATACGGATTCAGCAGTTCGGTCGGCAGGTAGGTCGAGCCGCACACCTCGCAGCTGTCGCCGTACTGGTCCTTCGCGTGACACTTCGGACACTCGCCCTTGATGAAGCGGTCCGGCAGGAACATTTCCTTGACCGGATCGTAGGCTTGCTCGATTTCGCGTTCGGCGATCAGGCCGGCTTCCTGCAGCGCGAGATAGATGTTCTCGCTCAGCACGCGGTTTTCTTCCGAATCGGTCGTGTAGAAATTGTCGAACGACACGCCGAAGCTGTCGAAGTCGCGCTTGTGCTCGGTCCACACGCGGTCGATCAGCTGCTTCGGCGTCAGGCCTTCCTTCTCCGCGCGCAGCATGATCGGCGTGCCGTGCGTATCGTCGGCGCCGATGTAGTAGACCTCATGGCCATGCATTCGCAGCGTCCGCACCCAGATGTCGGTCTGGATGTACTCGACCAGGTGGCCGATGTGGATCTGCCCGTTGGCATAGGGCAGTGCGGACGTAACGAGGATCTGGCGGCTGCCTTGCGGCGCCGCAGCCTGCACGGAAGTGAGGTCGGATGCGGACATAGGGTCTGGAGAAGAACAGCGGGAAAAACGACGGGAAACTGCGATTCTAGCAGGGGCGCGGGCTCGCGCGGCGGGCGGGTGCCGTGGACCGGCCGGCTGCAGGGAGGAGGTCGCCCAAGTGCCGCGCCCGGCGGCGCGATGCTGCGGCGCAGCATGAATTCTGCGGGCAAAAAAAACCGGGGCGGATACGGCCCCGGAGCAACAACGACAAGAGGAGAATGGTGACGCGCCGGCAACACCAGCCACGTACCGTAAATACTGACCACGGCCTGCGACAGAAGTTCGAAAATTTTTTCGATTTGTTACCGGCTCCGCCGAAAGCCTTATCCGGCGGGGCTGTGCGGGCAGGATGCCCGCACGATTCCCCTCGTGGTTGCGCTTACTGATGCTGTTGCGGCGCGCGCAGGTAGATCTCGACGCGGCGGTTCTGTGCGCGGCCGGCTTCGGTCGCGTTGTCCGCGATCGGGTTCGACGGGCCCATGCCTTGCGCCGACAGACGGCCGCCATTCACGCCGCGCTGCACGAGCGCGTTCACGACGCTTTGCGCGCGGTTCTGCGACAGCGTCTGGTTCAGCTGCTGCGAGCCCGTGCTGTCCGTGTAGCCGACGATCGACGCCGTGACTTGCGGGTTCTGGTTCAGCGTCGTCGCGAGGTCGTTCAGCAGCGGCGTGAACGCCGGCGTGATCGCGTACTGGTTCGTCGCGAACGTGACCGAGCTCGGCACGTTCAGCTTCAGCGAGCCGTCCGGCTGCTCGGTGACCTGCGTGCCCGTCTGCGCTGCCGACGGCGCGAGCTTGTTCTTGATCGCCTGCCAGTTGTAACCCGTCACGCCACCGACCAGTGCGCCGACGCCCGCGCCGATCGCCGCGCCCTTGCCGCCACCGGCCAGTGCCCCGATCCCCGCGCCCAGCGCCGCGCCCGTGCCGGTACCGACGGCCGTATTGTTGCCTTGCTGCGTGGCGCAGCCTGCCAGCAGTGCGCCGGCGAGTGCGAATACGGACAGGCGAGTCGCGATTTTCATGTTCATCTTGGATTCCTCTCTTGGTTGAACGAGTCGACAACGACGACAAACAACAGTTATGGCTCCCTGCGCGGGCCGTCCGAAAAAGGAGGGCCGGCCTGCGCTTGCGGCAGCCGCCGAGGCGGTCGCATGCCCTGTCCGTCAGCGTGGCTGTTCGGGCAGCGCGACGCGTCAGCCTCTACAATATAGGCGGTGAGCGGCCGATTTGGCCCTATAGCATGCCGCACGCGAAGAGTGCGCCGGGTCGCGCGTTCGCGCAATGGCGTGCAACAGATTCTTTCACTTTTCCCGATTTTCGCAGCGTAATTTGATATTTTTTGACGTTTGCGCGCGAGAAAAACGTTTTCATGGAGTTTTGATGAGCATTGACCGGGCACAAGTCGACGCCGCGCTGGCGGCAGTCGTCGACCCCAATACCGGCCGCCCGTACGCGGCGAACAAGGGCGTGCGCAACGTCGCGATCGACGGCGATGTCGTGGCGCTCGACGTGGTGCTCGGTTATCCGGCGCGCAGCCAGCACGATGACGTGCGCGCACGCGTCGCCACGGCGCTCCAGGCCGTGCCGGGCGTGCGCGGCGCACGCGTCGCCGTGTCGCAGGAGATCGTCGCGCATACGGTGCAGCGCGGCGTGAAGCTGTTGCCGAATGTGAAGAACATCGTCGCGGTCGCGTCGGGCAAGGGTGGCGTCGGCAAGAGCACGACGGCTGTCAACCTCGCGCTTGCGCTCGCCGCGGAAGGCGCGTCGGTCGGCATTCTCGACGCCGACATCTACGGCCCGTCGCTGCCGACGATGCTCGGCATCCACGGCCAGCGCCCCGAGTCGCCGGACAACCAGTCGATGAACCCGCTCGTCGGCCATGGGCTGCAGGCGAACTCGATCGGCTTCCTGATCGAGGAAGACAACCCGATGGTGTGGCGCGGGCCGATGGCGACGTCGGCGCTCGAGCAACTGCTGCGCCAGACCAACTGGCGCGAGCTCGACTACCTGATCGTCGACATGCCGCCGGGCACGGGCGACATCCAGCTCACGCTCGCGCAGCGCGTGCCCGTCACCGGTGCGGTGATCGTCACGACGCCGCAGGACATCGCGCTGCTCGATGCGAAGAAGGGACTGAAGATGTTCGAGAAGGTCGGGATTCCGATCCTCGGCATCGTCGAGAACATGAGCATCCACATCTGCTCGAACTGCGGCCACGAGGAGCACATCTTCGGCGCCGGCGGGGCGGAACGGATGGCGAAGGATTACGACGTGAACGTGCTCGGCAGCCTACCGCTCGACATCGCGATCCGCGAGCGGGCCGACAGCGGCACGCCGACGGTCGCGGCCGAGCCGGACGGTGCGCTCGCGCGTCGCTACCGCGACATCGCGCGCGGGGTCGCGCTGGCGATTGCCGAGCGATCGCGCGACATGACGTCGAAGTTCCCGTCGATCGTTGTTCAAAATACGTAAAACCCTTGCGGGGCGGGGCCTCACGCTGTTTACGGCGCCGCGAGGCGCGGTATCATGGCGACTTTTCCCGGGTCCCTTTACCCGCCCGGCGCGGCCGTCGTGTCAAACGGTCGCCAGCCGGCATGAGGATCGAATGAAACAACGACATCACGGCGTGCGCGCCGGCCGCGCGCGGCGCGCGCTGCTGGCCGCCGCCGCGCTGGGCCTGCTGGCCGGCTGTACCTCCTTTTCCTCGTCGCACGAAAAACGGGCCGACGCGCAACTGCAGCCGACGGTCGGCGCGCAGGCGCGCGGCGCGGTGACGTTCGTCGAGCGCCCGGACGGTGTGCAGGTCACCTACAACCTGGTCGGCCTGCCGCCGAACAGCGATCACGCGCTGCAGGTGCACGAGCGCGGCGACTGCAACGCGGGCGACGGCTCGAGCGCCGGCCAGGTGTTCGCGCCGGCCGCCGACCGGCTGCGCGCCGGCGCGCGCGTCGCCGGCGATCTCGGCAACATCCATGCGGATGCGAACGGCGTCGCGGCCGGCTTCATCGTCGCGCCCGATCTGGCCCTCGACGGCGTGCGCTCGGCGATGAACCGCGCGGCGCTGGTGCACCGCGACTCGAGCGACCCGGCGTTTCCGCAGCATGGCGCGGGGCCCGCGCTGGCCTGCGGCGTGATCCGTTGACGGCCGCCGCGTGCGTGAGCCGATGATCGCGTAAAATGTCCGCCTTTCCCGGCCGCCGCCTTGCGCGAGCGGCCCTCCCCTGACCGTCACGCAGCGTTTCCAGGCGCCCCGATATGAGCATCAAGTCCGACAAATGGATTCGGCGCATGGCCGAAGAGCACAAGATGATCGAGCCGTTCGTGCCCGATCAGGTCCGCGCGTCCGAGGACGGCCGCCGGATCGTCAGCTACGGCACGTCGAGCTACGGCTACGACATCCGCTGCGCGGACGAATTCAAGATCTTCACGAACATCAACTCGACGATCGTCGATCCGAAGAACTTCGACGAGGGTTCGTTTGTCGATTTCAAGGGCGACGTGTGCATCATCCCGCCGAACTCGTTCGCGCTGGCCCGCACCGTCGAATATTTCCGCATTCCGCGCACCGTGCTCACCGTCTGCCTCGGCAAGTCGACCTACGCGCGCTGCGGGATCATCGTCAACGTGACGCCGTTCGAACCCGAGTGGGAAGGCTACGTCACGCTGGAATTCTCGAACACCACGCCGTTGCCCGCGAAGATCTACGCGAACGAAGGCGTCGCGCAGGTGCTCTTCTTCGAAAGCGACGAGGTGTGCGACGTGTCGTACGCCGATCGCGGCGGCAAGTATCAGGGGCAGCGCGGTGTCACGCTGCCGAAAACCTGATCTGGTTGCATAACGTCTCACCAGTTTCCGGGTGACCGCTGCGCGTGACGCGCCGCGGTCGTTCTTTTTGGAGAATCGCCCATGAAGTTTCGTTTCCCCGTCGTCATCATCGACGAAGATTTCCGCTCCGAGAACATCTCGGGCTCCGGCATCCGGGCGTTGGCCGAAGCGATCGAGAAGGAGGGCGTCGAAGTCCTCGGCCTCACGAGCTACGGCGATCTGACGTCGTTCGCGCAGC
>NZ_BCPP01000382.1:0-6252 GCF_016586125.1 Burkholderia sp. E168m23 | reverse complement strand
AAGGGGCGCGCCGTTCGGCACGGGATGGACAGGTCGATTCTAGGCGCGTAGTGTTTGGCGAAATTGCCATATCACCCACGTTTTCAGCCAATCGCCATGCCTGCCGCCGCCCCGCGTTCGATCCTGGTCCTCGCGTTTCCCCGTGCCCAATTGCTCGATGTGACGGGCCCGTTGCAGGTGTTCGCGTCCGTCAACGAGCTCGCGCTGGAGCGCGGGCAGCCGGCGCCGTATGCGCCGCGCGTCGTGGCCGTCGAAGCGGGGCCCGTCGAGACGTCGTCGGGCCTCGTCGTGATGGCCGAGTCGCTGCGCGCGGCCGCGCGCCGTCCCGACACGCTGATCGTCGCCGGCGGCAAGGGCGTGCACGCGGCGTCGAAGGACGCGCGGGTGGTGCGCTGGGTGCGGCAGCAGGCCGGGCGCGCGCGGCGCGTGGCGTCGGTCTGCACCGGCGCGTTCCTGCTCGCCGAGGCCGGCCTGCTCGACGGGCGGCGCGCGGTCACGCACTGGGCGCGCTGCGACGAATTCGCGGCGCGCTACCCGAACGTGCGTGTCGAGCCCGATCCGATCTTCATCCGCGAAGGCGCGCTGTGGACGTCGGCCGGCGTGACGGCCGGCATCGATCTCGCGCTCGCGCTGGTCGAGGAGGACCTCGGGCGGGCGACCGCGCTCGACGTCGCGCGCGAACTCGTCGTATTCCTGAAGCGCCCGGGCGGGCAGGCGCAGTTCAGCACGATGCTGTCGATGCAGCGCACCGCCGACCGGTTCGGCGAGCTGCACGCGTGGATGGCCGAGCACCTGACGGCCGACCTGTCGGTGCCCGCGCTCGCCGAGCGCGTGAGCATGAGCGAGCGCAGCTTCGTGCGCCACTATCGCGCGGAAACCGGCCGAACGCCCGCGCGTGCGGTCGAGCAGATCCGTGTCGAGGCCGCGCAACGCCTGCTCGGCGAAACGACATGGCCCGTCAAGCGGATCGCCGGGCGTTGCGGCTTCGGTTCGGAGGAGACGCTGCGGCGCAGCTTCGTGCGCGTGCTGGGCGTATCGCCGCAGGGATATCGCGAGCGGTTCGTGCGGTGACGTGCGACGAATGAGCGGAGCCGCGGCGGCCGCTACCCGGAACTGAACGGAAACCGGTCGGTTTCCAGTCCGAAGTGTCGAAACTATTCAGGATCGGAGAACAATAGGCGGGGGCTTGTGCCGTGCCCGCCGCGCGCTCTATTCTGTCCCGTTGGCGATTCGAAGGGGGAAGCAGCATGGACCGCATCCAGGCAATGGAGGTTTTTACCCGCGTGGTCGACGCGAACAGCTTCACGCGGGCGGCCGACACGCTCGCGATGCCGCGCGCATCGGTGACGACCATCATCCAGAATCTCGAGGCGCTGCTCGGCGTGCGCCTGATGCACCGGACGACGCGCCGGTTGTCGCTGACGCCGGAGGGCGCCGCGTACTACGAGCATTGCATGAAGATCATCGCGGAGATCGCCGAGGCCGACGCGAGTTTCCAGGCCGGCAACCGCAAGCCGAGCGGCGTGCTGCGCGTCCACATGCCGAGTTCGCTCGGGCGGCGCGTCGTGCTGCCGTCGCTGTCGATCTTCCGGCAGCGCTATCCGGACATCACGCTCGAGCTGGGGCTGTCCGACCGCTACGTCGATCCGGTCGAGGAGGGCATCGACTGCATGATCCGGGTCGGGCCGCTCGAGGATTCGTCGATGGTCGCGCGGCGCATCGGGATGCTCAAGCGCGTGACGTGCGCGTCTCCCGATTACCTCGCCCGTCACGGCGAGCCGAACGAGATTGCCGATCTCGTCGAGCATCACGCGGTGAATTTTCGCTCGAGCCACGGCGCGCGGGCGATTCCGTGGGTGTTCATGATCGACGGCAAGCCGTTCGAGGTGCGGATGAACGGCAGCGTCACGGTCAACGACTCGGATGCCTACGTGACGTGCGGGCTCGAAGGCTTCGGGATGATCCAGCCGACGCTGTTCATGGTGCTGCCGCACCTGCTCGACGGCTCGCTGGTCGAGGTGCTGCCGGACAGCAATCCGAAGCCGAAGCCGATCTCGATCGTCTACCCGCACAACCGGCATCTGTCGCAGAAGGTGCGCGTGTTCGCCGACTGGATCGCGGAGGTGTTCGAGTCGACGCCGGCGCTGGAGGGCGGGGAGAACTGGCGGGGGAAGCTGCGGGCGGAGACGCCGGATACGCAGCGCGGAGCGGTGGTGGCGTAGTCTGGGCGCAGCGCGCGGCCTGAAGGCGGGCAACGCGCGCCGCCGCGTGCGCCCGATGAAGCAATGAAAAAAGCCGCTGTTTCGAAAGAAACAGCGGCTTTTCGCATTTGGTGGCGAATCAGGGATTCGAACCCCGGACCTGCGGATTATGATTCCGTCGCTCTAACCGACTGAGCTAATTCGCCGTGAAGACTTGAATTATGTCGATCGGCCGGTCAGCTGTCAATACCTTTTTCCATCTTTCCCGAAAAAAGTTGCCGACGGTCCGTGCCGGCCTCCATCGCGGGCGGGAGCCGGGCGCCGGAAGGCGATCCTCCGTCGGCCCTCCCCCGCCGCGGACCCGACATCAATCCTGCGCGTAGATGTCCGAGTCCTTCGTCTCCTTGACGAACAGCAGGCCGATCACGAACGTGGCCAGCGCGATCACGATCGGATACCAGAGCCCCGAGTAGATGTTGCCCTTCGCCGCGACGATCGCGAACGCAGTTGCCGGCAGGAAGCCGCCGAACCAGCCGTTGCCGATGTGATAGGGCAGCGACATCGACGTGTAGCGGATTCGCGTCGGGAACATCTCGACCAGCATCGCGGCGATCGGGCCGTAGACCATCGTCACGAAGATCACGAGGATCGTCAGGATCACGATCGTCATCGGCCAGTTGAGTTGCGCCGGGTCGGCCTTCGCCGGGTAGCCGGCCCCCTTCAGCGTCGACGCGAGGGTCTTGTCGAACGCCGCGCCCTGCGCCTTCGCGTCGGCCGCCTTGCCGTCGTAGGTCTGGATCACCGTGTCGCCGACCTTGATTTCGGCCAGCGTGCCGGCCGGCGCCGCGACGTTCTCGTAGTTCAGGCCGGCCTTCGCGAGCGCGCTCTTCGCGATGTCGCACGAGGTGGTGAACTTCGACGTGCCCACCGGGTTGAACTGGAACGAGCAGGTAGCCGGATCGGCGACGACCGTGATCGGCGCCTTCTGCGTCGCGAGTTCGAGCTGCGGGTTCGCGTAGTGCGTGAGCGCCTTGAACAGCGGGAAGTAGGTCAGCGCGGCGATCAGGCAGCCGGCAAGGATGATCGGCTTGCGGCCGATCTTGTCCGACAGCGAGCCGAAGAACAGGAAGAACGGCGTGCCGATCAGGAGCGCGATCGCGATCAGGATGTTCGCGCTGGCGCCGTCGACCTTCAGCGTCTGCGTGAGGAAGAACAGCGCGTAGAACTGGCCCGTGTACCACACGACCGCCTGGCCGGCCGTCAGGCCGATCAGCGCGAGGATCACGATCTTCAGGTTCTTCCACTGGCCGAACGCTTCGGTCAGCGGCGCCTTCGACGTCTTGCCTTCCGCCTTGATGCGCAGGAACACCGGCGATTCGTTCAGTTGCAGCCGGATCCACACCGACACCCCGAGCAGCAGGATCGATGCGACGAACGGCACGCGCCAGCCCCAGTTGCCGAACGCTTCCTCGCCGATGAACGTGCGCACGCCCAGGATCACGAGCAGCGACAGGAACAGGCCGAGCGTGGCCGTCGTCTGGATCCAGGCGGTGTAGAAGCCGCGCCGGTTGGCCGGCGCATGCTCGGCGACGTAGGTCGCCGCGCCGCCGTACTCGCCGCCGAGCGCGAGGCCCTGCAACAGCCGCATCGCGATGAAGATCACGGGGGCGGCGATGCCGATCGACGCGTAGCCCGGGAGGAAGCCGACCACGAACGTCGAGACGCCCATGATCACGATCGTCACGAGGAACGTGTGCTTGCGGCCGACGAGGTCGCCGAGCCGGCCGAAGACGATCGCGCCGAACGGCCGCACCGCGAAGCCGGCGGCGAAGCCGAGCAGCGTGAAGATGAACGCGGCGGTCGGATTGACGCCGGAGAAGAAGCTCTTGCTGATGTAGGCCGCGAGCGAGCCGGCCAGGTAAAAGTCGTACCACTCGAACACGGTGCCGAGCGACGACGCGAAGATCACCTTCTTCTCTTCGCCCGTCATCGGCGAGTGCGAAATTTGCCCGCCTAACGTTGCCATGAATCGTCTCCAAGTCCCTTGATATAGATGTGCGGCCGCCTTGGGAGGGGCGGGCCTGTCGACGATTATTGGCACGGAAACTTACGGCGCACTGACTTGCGCGTACAAAACGACTGCGCGTTAACCCGTGTCGAATCGGTCGCTTCGCGTGTCGATCGTGGCGTGAACGTCCGGTAAAGCGCCGGTTTCTGCGTATTGGCGCCGTGCCGTGGCGGCGCGCGTCAGGGTTAATCCGGGGCGGTATCGGTGAGCGGCAGGCTGATGCGCACCAGCGTGCCGGCGAGGCGCGGCGCGTGCTGGTAGACGTGATCGTCGAGCGTCAGCGTGCCGCCGTGCTGCGTGGCGATCTCGCGCACGATCGCGAGCCCGAGGCCGCTGCCGTCGCCTTCGCGGCCGAGGATCCGGTAGAAACGCTCGACGACGCGCTCGCGCTCGCCGGCCGGGATGCCGGGGCCGGTATCCTCGACTTCGAGATGCACGCGCCGCGCCGCGCGCTCGGCCCGCACGCGCACCGTGATGCGGCCGCCTTCGGGCGTATAGCGGATCGCGTTGTCGACCAGGTTGCCGAGCATCTCGCGCAGCATCACCGGGTTGCCGTCGACCTCGAGCGGCGCATCGTCGTCCGGGCCTTCGTACCCGAGGTCCATGCGTTTCGCGAGCGCGGCCTGCACCCAGTCGCGCACGGTGCGCCGCGCGAGCGAACCGATCTCGACCGGCTCGAACGTCAGCCCGCTCGCGCGGTTCTCGGCGCGCGCGAGCGCCAGCAGTTGCGTGACGAGCCGCGCGGCCTGCTCGGAGCTCGTCGCGATCTGCTCGAGCGAGCGCTGCACGTCGGGCGGCACCGGGTGGCGCAGCGCGAACTCGGCCTGCGTGCGCAGGCCCGCGAGCGGCGTCTTCATCTGGTGCGCGGCATCGGCGATGAAGCGTTTCTGCAGCGCCATGTTTTGTTCGAGGCGCGCGAGCAGGTCGTTGAACGACGTGACGAGCGGCTCGATCTCGGGCGGCGCGCGCTGCGCCTCGACGGGCGACAGGTCGTCGGGCCGCCGCGCGCGGATGTGCGCCTGCAGCGCGTTGAGCGGCGCGAGCCCGCGCGACAGCCCGAACCAGACGAGCAGGATCGCGAGCGGCAGGATCACGAATTGCGGCAGGATCACGCCCTTGATGATGTCGTTGGCGAGCGCATTGCGCTTGTCGAGCGTCTCGCCGACCTGCACGAGCACGGGCTGCGCGCCGCTCGTCTGCGGCAGCGCGACGGTCGTATACGCGACGCGCACGTCGTTGCCGCGCAGCAGGTCGTCGCGGAACACGACGACGCCCGGCGGCGGGCGGTCCTCGTCACGCGGCAGCGGCATGTCGGCCTCGCCCGCGACCAGCTCGCCGCGCGTGCCGAGCACCTGGAAGTAGACGCTGTCGATGTTGTCCGCGCGCAGGAAGTCGCGCGTCTGCTCCGGCAGCGTCAGCTCGGCGACGCCGTTGACCGGATGGATCTGGCGCGCGAGCACGTAGGCGTTGGTCTCGAGCGCGCGATCGAACGGGCTGTTCGCGATCGTCTTCGCGACGAGATAGGTGACGGCGATGCTCATCGGCCACAGCAGCAGCAGCGGCGCGAGCATCCAGTCGAGGATTTCGCCGAACAGCGAGCGCGGGCGCGGCGTTTCGGGCGATTCGGTCTCGTCGGGCGGCGCGAACGGGTTCTCGTAGCGCGCGTCGCGCGCCTCGTCGGCAGCCGACGACGGCGCGCCGGTCGGGTGGCGGGAAGGGGAATGGGCCGGCGTGGCCATCGCGGCGCCGCCCGGCGTCAGCGCAGCGGCGTGCCGGCCGCCGCGGGCTGGGGCGCCGCCGTGTCGGCCGGCGTCGCGGGCGCGACCTTCTCGAGGCAATAGCCGAGGCCGCGCACGGTCGAGATCCGCACGCCGCTCGGTTCGATCTTCTTGCGCAGCCGGTGCACGTAGACTTCGATCGCGTTGTTGCTGACTTCCTCGCCCCATTCGCACAGGTGATCGACGAGCTGTTCCTTCGACACGA
>NZ_BCPP01000381.1:0-6256 GCF_016586125.1 Burkholderia sp. E168m23 | reverse complement strand
TCTCGCCGGTCCGATGGACGCGCGCGACACCGCGCACGCGAGCACGCCGGTCGTCGGGATGCCGTTCTGGCACCAGGACGGAGGCGGCGCATGAGCGCGGCGCGCTTCGCCGATGCGTTCTGGCCGCCGGCCGACGAGCTGGCCGAAGCGGCCGAGCGGATTCGCGCGCGGCTCGGCGACTGGCCCGAGGGCGCGGCGCCGTGGCGGCTCTGCGTGGCGGCGCCCGACGTGCCGGCCGACGGCGACGTGCTGATCGTGTCGGCCGGTGATCGTGCCGCGCAGGCGCGCGCATCGGCCGTGTCGCGGCCTGCGTCGCCCGATACGGTGGCGATCGAATTCGACGAGCAGGGCGCCGTGCTGCATGCGGCTGGCGTGCGCTACGCGCTCGACGCCGCGCATCCGCTCGCGGACGACTGGATCGCGGCGCTTGCCGCGTTCCTCGATTGCGGCTTCGCGCCGGTCGACGCGCTGGTGCTCGCGCTGGCGTGGCGCGACGGCGACGAGACGCGCGCCGCCGACGCATGGCCGGTCGATGCCGCGCGATTCCCGCGTGTCGCCGGGCTGCCGCCCGCGCCGGAACCGGCGTTCGCGCCGTGCCCCGCGCGGCTCGGCCTCTATCCGGTCGTGCCGAGCGCCGAATGGGTGGAGCGCGTGCTCGACGGCGGCGCGCGAACCGTGCAATTGCGCGTGAAAGACGCGACGCCGGACACACTGCGTCAAGAAATCGCGCGCGCGGTCGCGGCCGGGCGCCGCTATCCCGATGCGCGCGTGTTCATCAACGATCACTGGGAGATCGCCGCAGAAGCAGGCGCGTACGGCGTACATCTCGGTCAGGAGGATCTCGAAACGGCCGATCTGGCCGCGATCGCGCGCACGGGCCTGCGGCTCGGACTTTCGAGTCACGGCTATTACGAGATGTTGCGGGCGCTGCACGAGCGGCCGAGCTACCTCGCGCTCGGCCCCGTGTACGCGACCGCCACCAAGGCCGTTGCCGCGCCGCCACAGGGGCTCGCGCGGATTGCCCGCTACGCGCGCTTCGCCGGCGCGCGCGCGCCGCTCGTCGCGATCGGCGGGGTGGGGCTCGACACGCTGCCGGCGGTGCTGGCGACGGGCGTGGGCAGCGTCGCGGTGGTCAGCGCGGTCACGGGCGCGGCCGACTATCGGACGGCGCTTATTGCACTGCAGCAGTGCTTTACCGGACAATTTGACAATCATTGACCGCAGGGCCCGGAACGGCGTCACGACATCATTCCAATGCAGGCCCTATAATTCGGCGTTCTGCGTAAAAGGACTGTCAGCTCCGTGAGCCCCACTCCTACCGAGACCCTGCTGGAACTTCGCGACGTCGACTTTGGCTACGGCGACCGCCTCGTCCTGTCCAACCTGAACCTGCGCTTCGGGCGCGGGCAGGTCGTCGCGGTCATGGGCGGCTCGGGTTGCGGCAAGACCACCGTGCTGCGCCTGATCGGCGGCCTCGTGCGTGCGCGCCGCGGCCAGGTGCTGTTCGATGGCGCCGATGTCGGCGCGCAAACGCGCGACGGCCTGTACGCGCTGCGCCGCAAGATGGGCATGCTGTTCCAGTTCGGCGCGCTGTTTACCGACATGTCGGTGTTCGAGAACGTCGCGTTCGCGCTGCGCGAGCATACCGACCTGCCCGAAGACCTGATCCGCGACCTCGTGCTGATGAAGCTCAACGCGGTCGGGCTGCGCGGCGCGCGCGACCTGATGCCGTCCGAAGTATCGGGCGGGATGGCGCGCCGCATCGCGCTGGCGCGTGCGATCGCGCTCGATCCGCAGCTCATCATGTACGACGAGCCGTTCGCGGGCCTCGATCCGATCTCGCTCGGCATCACCGCGAACCTGATCCGCACGCTGAACCAGGCGCTCGGCGCGACGTCGATCCTCGTCACGCACGACGTGCCGGAATCGTTCGCGATCGCCGACTACGTGTATTTTCTGGCCAATGGCGGCGTGCTCGCGCAGGGCACGCCCGACGAGCTGCGCGCGTCGACCGATCCGAGCGTGCGGCAGTTCATCGACGGCGCGCCGGACGGCCCGTTCAAATTTCATTACACGAGCCCGCCGCTCGCAGCGGATTTCGGGCTCGGCGGAGGGCGCGCATGATCAGCGCGATCGGACGTTACGTCATCGGCGGCCTCGAGCGCGCGGGCTACGGCACGCGCCTGTTCGTGCGCCTCGTGCTGGAATTCTTTCCGCTGCTGCGCCGGCCGCGGCTGGTCACGAAGCAGATCCATTTCCTCGGCAACTATTCGTTCGTGATCATTGCCGTGTCGGGGCTGTTCGTCGGCTTCGTGCTCGGCCTGCAGGGCTATTACACGCTGAATCGCTATGGTTCCGAGCAGGCGCTCGGCCTGCTGGTCGCGCTGTCGCTCGTGCGCGAGCTGGGGCCGGTCGTCACCGCGCTGCTGTTCGCGGGCCGCGCGGGCACGTCGCTCACGGCCGAGATCGGCCTGATGAAGGCCGGCGAGCAGCTCACCGCGCTCGAGATGATGGCGGTCGACCCGATCAAGAACGTGATCGCGCCGCGCATGTGGGCGGGCATCATCGCGATGCCGCTCCTGGCCGCGATCTTCAACGCGGTCGGCGTGCTCGGCGGTTACTTCGTCGGCGTCGTGCTGATCGGCGTCGATCCGGGCGCGTTCTGGTCGCAGATGCAGGGCGGGGTCCAGGTCTGGGCCGACGTCGGCAACGGCGTGATCAAGAGCATCGTGTTCGGCTTCGCCGTGACCTTCATTGCGCTGTACCAGGGGTATGAAGCGAAGCCCACGCCCGAAGGCGTGTCGCGCGCGACCACCAAGACGGTTGTGTTCGCGTCGCTCGCCGTACTCGGCCTCGATTTCCTGCTGACTGCGCTGATGTTCAGCTAAGCCTCAGCCAAGCCAAATTTTGGAATGACGATGAAAAAGACTGCTCTCGACTTCTGGGTCGGCCTGTTCGTGGTGGTGGGCTTCCTTGCGGTGCTGTTCCTGGCGCTGAAGGTCGGCAACATGAGCTCGCTGTCGTTTCAGCCGACCTACTCGGTGAGGATGAAATTCGACAATATCGGCGGGCTGAAGCCGCGCGCGGCCGTGAAGAGCGCGGGCGTCGTGGTCGGCCGCGTGAAGTCGATCGGCTTCGACCCGAACACGTACCAGGCGGTCGTCACGATCGACGTCGACGGCCAGTACCCGTTCCCGAAGGATTCGTCGGCGAAGATCCTGACGTCGGGCCTGCTCGGCGAGCAATATATCGGCCTCGATCCGGGCGGCGACACCGAAATGCTGAAGTCCGGCGATACGATCACGATGACGCAGTCGGCGATCGTGCTCGAGAACCTGATCGGCCAGTTCCTGTACAGCAAAGCCGCGGATGCGGGCGGCGCGAAGCCGGCAGCCGGGGCGTCGGCCGTTCCGGCCGCGCCGGCCCCGGTGGCGGTACCGGCGTCGGCGGTGTCCGGCGCGTCCGGCTCGGCGGCTCAATAACCACACGAGAGAAAACAAGAGGGTAATGACCATGCACACGATCCGCATCAGGCACGCCGCGCTGGCGATGGCGGCAGTCGCCGCGTTGAGCGGCTGCGCGACCGTGCAGACGCCGACCAAGGGCGATCCGCTCGAAGGCTTCAACCGGTCGATGTACAAGTTCAACGACACGGTCGATACGTACGCGCTGAAGCCGGTCGCGAAGGGCTACCAGTACGTGGTGCCGCAGCCGGTGCGCGACAGCGTGACGAACTTCTTCTCGAACATCGGCGACGTCTACATCGCGGCGAACAACATCGTGCAGCTGCGGATCGCGGACGGCGTCGGCGACATCATGCGCGTCGTGATCAACACGGTGTTCGGCGTCGGCGGCCTGTTCGACGTCGCGACGATCGCGAAGCTGCCGAAACACACGGCCGACTTCGGGATCACGATGGGCCGCTACGGCGTGCCGTCGGGCCCGTATCTCGTGCTGCCGCTGCTCGGGCCGAGCACGCTGCGCGACACGGCCGGGCTCGGCGTCGACTATGTCGGCAACCCGCTCACCTACGTGAAGCCGGACGGCCTGAGCTGGGGCCTGTTCGGCGTGAACCTGGTCAACACGCGCGCGAACCTGCTCGGCGCGGGCGACGTGCTGGATGCCGCGGCGCTCGACAAGTATTCGTTCGTGCGCAACGCGTACCTGCAGCGTCGCCAGATGCTGATCAGCAACGCGCGCGGCGAGGCCGCCGCGACGTCGAGCAACGACGCGCTGCCGAAGTACGATCTGCCGGAAGACGGCGCGGCACCGGCGGCAGCCGGCGCGGCCGGAACGGCGGGCGCGGCAGCGGTGGGCGGCGCGGCGCCGGCGCCCGCATCGGCCGCGGCGGTGGCTGCGCCGGCCTCGGGCACGGCCGAAGCGCCGAACCCGGCCAGCGAAACGAACGTGCCGGCGATGCAGGTGGCGCCGCCGTCGCCGGGCGGGTTCCGGTTCCCGAGCATCCGGCTGCACTGACGGACTTACATTCGTTACAGCCGGAAACGATTCAGTCGGTAGCGTAGGCGAACTTGCGCGTAAGCTACCTGCTCCAACCTTCGCATCGACTCATTCATGCAGGCCACTATGATGAAAAAACTGTTCCTGATCCCCGTTTTCGCGGCGCTGTTCTCGTTCGGCAGCGCAGCTCACGCGCAAGTCGACCAGTCGAACCCGCAAGCGCTGATCAAGACGGCGACCCAGCAGGTGCTCGACGAAGTCAAGCAGCAGACGATCAAGCAGGGCGACACCAACCGCATCATCTCGATCGTCAACAAGGACATCCTGCCGTACACCGATTTCCGCCGCACCACGCAGCTCGCGATGGGCCGCAACTGGCGCACGGCGACGGCCGAGCAGCAGCAGCAGGTTCAGGAGCAGTTCAAGCTGCTGCTGATTCGCACGTATTCGGGCGCGCTCGCGCAGTTGAAGCCGGACCAACAGATCCAGTACCCGCCGTTCCGCGCCGATCCGGCCGATACCGACGTCGTCGTGAAGACGGTTGCGCTGAACAACGGTCAGCCGGTCCAGATCGACTACCGCCTGTACAAGACGGCGAACGGCTGGAAGGTGTATGACCTGAACGTGCTCGGCGCATGGCTGATCCAGACGTACCAGCAGCAGTTCAACGAGAAGATCCAGCAAAGCGGCGTGGACGGCCTGATCAAGTTCCTGACGCAGCGCAACCAGGAACTTGCCGCGGGCAAGCAGGCGTCGTGAGCGGCTTCGAAGCCGGCTCCTCGCTGACCGTCGCGAGCGCGAAGTCCGCGCTCGCGGACGGTCTTGCGCGCATCGGCGCCGGCGCGACCGCCGTCGATTGCGCGGCGCTGACGCAGTTCGACTCGTCCGCGCTCGCCGTGCTGCTCGCATGGCAACGTGCCGCCCAAGCGCGCGGCGCAGCCCTCGACATCCTCAATCTCCCTCCGAAGCTCGCCAGCCTCGCGCGCGCCTACGGCGTCGACGCACTCATCGAAGGCACCGGGCGACATTGACCCTGTCCGACCGAAGCCTGCCGCGCCAGCCGGCGCGCGCACGCTTCAGGCCGCGCGCCGTCGGCGCCGGCTCCACCAGCCGGTTTGCCCTATAATCAAGCGTTTTGCGGGGCAGCCAATCGGCGTCCGGCCCCCATTTTCTTTCGCAGCAAGCACAGAATAGGCGTCGCGGCCCTTGCGTCGCGCACAGTCATGTCAGCCATAGAAATCCGTCACGTCAAGAAGCGCTACAAGTCGCTTCAGGCGCTCAAGGGCGTCAGCCTGTCGGTCGAGGAAGGCGAGTTTTTCGGCTGCTCGGCCCCAACGGCGCAGGCAAGACCACGCTCATCAGTATCCTCGCCGGGCTCGCCCGGGCCGACGAAGGCAGCATCTCGGTGCGCGGTCACGACGTCGTCCAGGACTTCCGCAACGCGCGCCGCGCCCTCGGCGTCGTGCCGCAGGAACTCGTTTTCGACCCGTTCTTCACCGTGCGCGAGACGCTGCGCATCCAGTCCGGCTATTTCGGGCTGCGCCGCAACGACGACTGGATCGATGAAGTGATGGCCAATCTCGATCTCACCGAGAAAGCCGACGCGAACATGCGCGCGCTGTCGGGCGGGATGAAGCGCCGCGTGCTGGTCGCGCAGGCGCTCGTGCACCGGCCGCCCGTGATCGTGCTCGACGAGCCCACGGCCGGCGTCGACGTCGAATTGCGTCAGACGCTGTGGAAATTCATCTCGCGCCTGAACCGCGAGGGTCACACGATCGTGCTGACCACCCATTACCTC
>NZ_BCPP01000380.1:0-6261 GCF_016586125.1 Burkholderia sp. E168m23 | reverse complement strand
TTTCCGTCAGCACGGTCTCGCGCTCGGACACGATGTCGAAATACACGAGCGCGACGTTGATTTCCTTGAGGTCGCGCGCATCGCACATCAGGTGCGCATAGACCTTCGCCTGCGCCCAGTGCAGCGCGCGATGGTTGGCCGGCATCGCGTCGAGACTGCCGCGATAGGTCTTGATTTCCTCGAGCCGGTTCGCCACGGGATCGTAGCCGTCCGCGCGGCCGCGCACGGTGAGCGTGCCCCACGTGCCGGTCAGCGCGATCTCGGTTTCGTAGCGTGCGCCACGCTTCGACGTGACCGCGCCGTGGCCGGCGATGCCTTCGAGCGCGGTCGGCGCGGGCGTGAAGCGCAGGTCGAGATCGCCGCGCCGCGCGGTGAACTCGCACATCGCCCGCACCGCGACGACGTAGCTCATGCGGACAGCCCCGCCGCTTCGGCGTGCGCCACGCCCTCACTGGCCCACTCGACGTCGACGACGCGCACCGGCATGCGGTGGGCGATACAGTAGGCGAGCCAGCGCGTCTGGTTGTCCTGCAGCCGGTCGCCGGGGCCCTTCACCTCGATCAGCTCGTAGCGGCGCTCGTCGGGCCAGAAGCGGACGAGATCGGGCAAGCCGGAGCGGTTGCTGCGGATATCCGCGAGCAGGCGCGTGAACCACAGCCGCAAGTGCTCGGGCGGCAGGCACGCGAGCGCTTCGTCGAGCAGCGCGTCGGTCAGCACGCCCCAGAACACGAACGGCGACTGCAGCCCGGCCTTCGTCGCGAAATGCCGGCGAATCGTGTCGCGGTATGCGCCCGAATCGAGCTGCGCGAAGCAGGCGTCGAAGGCCGCCGCGCGGCGCACCGCGAAATCGGGGGCGTGCAGGTCGGCCGGGCCGCGCTGGAACGGATGGAAGAATGCGCCGGGCACGGCCGCGAACACGGGCTCCCAGCACAGCAACCCGAACAGCGAATTGATCAGCGTGTTTTCGACGTAGTGAACCGGCGACGCCGGCTGCGCAAGATGGTCGCGTACCGCGAATTCGACGCTGACGGACACGTCGGGGCGGGCGAGCACGAGCGTCTCGCGCGGCACGGCCGCTGCAGCGGCCGCGCGTTCGACCCGCTGGCCGGCGCGGCGCTGCAGGCGCGGCAGCATGCGCTCGACCCGCTGCCGCTCCTCGTCGCTCTCGAAGCCGCCGCGCGCGTCGAGCGCCAGCGCGAGCGCGTCGCCGTCGCGCCCGCAGCGTTCGAGCACGCGGATGCGCCGGTGGCGGCTGCCGGGCCACGCGCTGCGCGTGTATGCGTCGAGCGCGGCGCACCAGTCGGCACGGCGCTCGCACGCCTGGCCGAGCGCGAACAGCAGCTTCGCGCGGCGCGTCGCGAGCCACGGCTGCGCGCAGTCGACTGCGTCCAGCGCGCGGATCAGGTCGTCGAACGGCAGATCGTCGGGCCACGCTTCGAGCGCGTCGCGGCACATCTGCAGCGCCAGATACGCGTCGACGTCGCCGCGCTGCTGGAACGCACGCGACGACGGCGCGATCGGCACGCTTTCGTACTGGAACACGCCGAGATCGGCGAGCACGAATTCGCTCCAGTCCTGATGCAGATTGCCGAAGAACATCAGCCGCAGCCGGTCGCACAGCGCGCCGACCGTCACGCGCAGCACGCGGTCGTCGGGCTGCGCGCACCAGGCGTCGAGCGGTTGCGCGACGTCGTGCGTGGGCCGCAGCCGCTCGAGCCAGTCGGCCTTGCGCTCGCCCGCATGCGCGGCGAGCGCCGGAAAGATGCGCAGCAGCTCGGCCTTGGTCGACAGCGCGAACAGCGCGTCGAGCGTGAGCGCCGGCGCCGGATCGACCCAGCCGAGCGCGACGAGCGGTGCGGCGGCATCGAGCGTGCAGCCGATCTCGTCGTACACGAGCTTGCTCGCGCGGAAATCGGACCCGTTGCGCATCAGCATCCGCACGAGCAGCGCGCGCGACGCCTGCGGCAGCGTCGCGAACTGCCGGACGAATGCATGCTCGTGCGCGTCGAACAGGTCGTCGTAACGCTCGCCGAGCCAAGCCAGCGCGCGTTCGAAATTGGTCAGGTAGTAAAACGCCGGAGGCGTCGGCGAGGCAGGCGTCACGGGGATCGATCACTGTACGTTTGTACAGGTCGGAATCATATCAAATATGAAGGGCGATGCCGCGCGCGGCATCGCCCTTCCGCCGCCCGGCTCCGGTCAGAACTGGTAATTCACCGACATGTCGAACACGCCGTTGGTCGACTGCTGGGTGATCGGGCTGCGCGCGGCGCGGCCGACGAGCTGTTCGAGCGCGCCGTCCACCGTGACGAACCAGTGCTTGTTCACGAACCACACCATCGTCATGCCCACGCCGGCCGACTTGATCCCGGCCCCCGACGAATAGGCCGGCAGCCCCGAGCGTGCGGCGGCGCCCGGGTTCACGCCGAACCAGCTGTTCATGTAGCGGGAGTCGGCGAACGTCACGGTCGGCCCCGCGAACCAGAAGAAGTGCTCGTTGCTGCCGGGCATCGGCATGTACGCGGAGAAATCGCCGGTCCAGCCGTTCGACCCGCCGATGCTGCGCCGGACGTCCGCGCGCAGCACGAGCGGGAAATCCTTCGAGACCACGTAGTCGGCCGCGAGCTTCATCACGGGCGCCGCGTTGATGTTGTCGAGACCGTTCAGGTGGCCGAGATCGTCGGCCGACCGACGCCCGAGGTCATAGCCGACCGACAAACTCACGCGCCAGTTCGGCCCGCGCAGCACGTTCGCGCCGAGCCCCTCGCCGGTCGACAGGAAGAACAGGTCGCGATAGCGGATGTCGAAATTCGGGCCGCCCATCACGCGATAGCGGTCGGAGCCCGCATAGCGCGGCTGCAGCGTCATCGCGGCGCCGACGCTCACCTGCCAGGTCGGGATGTTCGGATCGAAGAGTTTCTGGAGCGGGACTCCCGCCGTGTATTGCCATTCGCCGAGCGGCGAAGGCGTCTGGGCCGACGCGTCGCGGGCGCCGGCGGCGGCGAGCGCCGCGAATGCCGAGAGGCTGGATACGAACCGGCGTGCGCCGGGTGACTGCAACAGGCGAGCAACAGTGGTCAAGGCGGTCTCCGTCGGCTGCACGAAACGAACCTGAGGGAAAGCGCGCCGCGCTTCACCGGCTGCAGCGGCAGGCAGCCAGCGGCGCGAACGTAGCATGCGCTGAATTAACGGACATCCTACGCGACGCGCGCACAGACGCAAAGCGCCCGTTGTGTACGGGCACTTTGCCGGAATCCGGCATGAGCCGGGGATGATTGCGAAATCAGAAACGCTCGACGTGATAGTCGCCGGCAAGCGCGGCCGGACTGCGCGTCGACATCATTCGCGAGAAGCCGTCGGCGAGCCGGCCGAGCGCGAGCTGCTTCTGGCTCGCGTCCCAGTGCGTGTAAGTGTCGTACGCGGCATCGTCGAACGAAACGGTGACGGCGACCGGGCGGCCGCTGGCGCGAAAACCGATCTGCAGCACGCCGCCCGGCAATTCCTCGATGTGATAGTGCAGCGAACGCGATTCGAAATAGCGGCCCAGTACCTGAGCGATCGCGCGCTTGTCTGGCGATTGCACGTGAATGTCCATGACGGTCCTCCTTTTCAGTGGTCGCGCGGCCGGTGGTGGCGCACTGCCCCCGCCCGGCATCCGCATCGGCGGCGGGTTCGACGGCGGGTCGCCCTGCGGCAAGCCGTCGGGCACGGGCGGATCGACCGGGTCGTCGTGCCCGGGCGGCGGCGGATCGGGGTCGACGTCGGGTGTCGTCGGTTCGGGGCGGTGCAGCATGGATGGCGTGTTCATGTCACTCCTGCGCGACGGCGCGCGCATCTCGATGGCGAAGCGAGCCCCCGCAAGCGCCGTGCCTGCTCCCGCGCCGTGAACCCCGGTCGCCCGGTTCAGACGTCGTAAGCCGCCATGACCAGCCACATCGTGCGCCCCTCGGCGCTCAGTTGCACGGCGAGCGCGAACGGATCGGACGGTTCGCATCGCGCGACGAGCGCCTGCTGCGCACGTTCGGGACCGTCGTAGACGGTGTCGTTCAGTTCGCGCACCTCGTCCTTGCCGTCGAACATGCGCCGCTCCGGCCGATAGACCAGCGATTCGCGCTTCCATGTGGCGAAACGCTCGCGTACGTGGCCGAAGTCGCCACCGCAGACGTTCGCGTCGTAACGTATCCTTTCCCTGGCTGCATTCATCGCGATGTCCTCTCGTCCATACCGGACGCGTGTGCGTCGTATCCGCATGCCCTGCCGGTTTCCGCCGGCTTGCAAGTGTCGTGCCGCGGATGCCGCAGGTACGCCGCTTGCGCCTTCTCATCGACAAGGAGGTTCGATCATGACCGCTCACGCCCCCGGCCGCCGCGACGCCGTGTCAGCGGCTGCCGGATTGCCCCGATTCGCCACGTCGCGTCCGCCGTCCGAAGACAAGACGGAGGAGCGCATCGACGAAGGGCTCGAGGAGACGTTCCCGGCCAGCGACCCGCCCGCCGTCGGCGGTGCGACGCGTATCGACCCCGCCAAGCCGTCCGGCGAGCACGAACGTCGCCCGCCGCACGTCCCTTCCCCGCCCCGCGATCACGGCTGACGGCGGCACCCGGCGCGCGGTGCAATGGCAGTGCGCGCGCCGGCCAGATCAGGAGGCAATCCGATGAAGGTCCTTGAACGCAGATGGCATGAAATCAGCGGTGCTGCCGGCGTCGCGGCGCTGGCCGCGATCGAAAGCGCGGTGGTGCTGGCGATCGTCACGATGACGGGCATCGGCCACTGACGTCCCGCGTCGACGCCGCAGCTGCCGCCGTGGAAGATGTACAAGCCGGCTGGCAAATTTCTCCGTCGCTAGGCAACTCAGGCCCGGCGTGTGCGCACCGCGCGCGGCACGCGGCCTGCTCCCGTATCGTCCCGATCACGAAGGAGGCGTTCATGTATCGCGTCAACGAGATCATGTCGCGCGACGTAGTGTGCGTCGCGCCGACCGACACGATTCGCCATGCGGCCGAATTGATGCAGCGCTTCGATATCGGCGTGCTGCCGGTTTGCGACGGCACCGAACTCGTCGCGATCGTGACCGATCGCGACCTCGCGGTGCGGGCGCTGTCGCACGGCCACTCGCCCGATACGCCCGTGCAGGCGGTCGCGTCCAGGCCCGTGCAGTGGTGCATCGAAGACGACGGCGTCGGCGACGTCCAGCAACGGATGGCCGACGTGCAGTTGCACCGTTTGCCGGTGCTCGATCGCAGTCTGAAGCTCGTCGGCATGGTGTCGCTCGGCGACATCGCGACGCGCGCGGGCGGCCCGGCGCGCGACGAGCTCGCCAATACGCTCGAGGACGTGTCGTTGCCGCGCCGCCGCTGACCGACTGGCGTCCCCCCATCATCCCGCGCGGCCTGTTGCCCCGACGAAATACGCGCGCAATGAATTTGCGCGCGGACCGGGTTGCCGCTTCGACCAGGAGGTTTTCGATGACAACGGACAAACCGTCGCGCATCGTCGGCGCGAATCCGCGCACGGCCGCAGGTGGGCCAGGCCCCGACGTGATGGCCGCCAGCACGTTCGAAGGCGATCGCGTGCTGACGATCGACGGCGACGATATCGGCAAGATCGCCAACATCATGCTGGACGTGCGCGCCGGGCGGATCGCGTATGCGGTGGTGTCGTCCGGCGGCCTGCTCGGGATCGGCGACAAGCTGCTCGCGGTGCCGTGGAATGCGCTCGTGCTCGATGCCGAGCGCCAATGCTTCGTGCTGCCCGTCGATACCGAACGGGTGCGCGAGGCGCCCGGCTTCGACAAAGGCCGGTGGCCGGCGATGGCCGACCCCGCGTGGGCCGAAGCACTGCATGCGTACTACGGCAGCTCGCCGTATTGGCTGATCGAGGAAGGCGAAACGGCGCTCGATTCGCCGCCGTACGAGGCGTCGCCGGGCGGCCCCGAAGACGGCACGCGGCACCACTGAAGCCTGCCGGCCGGAAGGCCGGTCACTGCGCGGCGGCCAC
The DNA here is from genome assembly GCF_016586125.1 of Burkholderia sp. E168m23. Classification (NCBI taxonomy): domain Bacteria; kingdom Pseudomonadati; phylum Pseudomonadota; class Betaproteobacteria; order Burkholderiales; family Burkholderiaceae; genus Burkholderia; species Burkholderia sp. E168m23. Next base: position 264 of record NZ_BCPP01000380.1, on the reverse strand, counting down.
CCTCTTCGCGAGTTGCCGCGCGGCGTTCAGGTGTGCGTTCAACACCGGCAGCGTGCGGGCCGCGAACGCGCGAAGCTGCGGGTCGCGGCCGTCTTTCGCCTCGGTTTCGTAAAGCCGGATCGCCGCTTCGTGGGCGCTCGGCCCGGCCAGCGCCACGTACGCCGTATCGAACGCGCGCCCGTCCTTCGCTCGCAATGCCGTGACCGCCGGATCGACGAGCATCCGCGTCTGGACCGGCACGCCTTTCTGCGCACCGATGTGGCG
>NZ_BCPP01000379.1:0-6262 GCF_016586125.1 Burkholderia sp. E168m23 | reverse complement strand
GAGCTGCGCGCGTTCATCAACCCGGAGATCGTGTGGTCGAGCGACGCGAAGCAGACCTATGAAGAAGGCTGCCTGTCGGTGCCCGGCATCTACGACGAAGTCGAACGCCCCGACCACGTGCGCGTGCGTGCGCTCAACGAGCAGGGCGAGACGTTCGAGCTCGACTGCGAAGGCCTGCTCGCCGTGTGCGTCCAGCACGAGATGGATCACCTGATGGGCCGCGTGTTCGTCGAATATCTGTCGCCGCTCAAGCAGACGCGTATCAAGACGAAGATGAAGAAACTCGAACGCGCGATGTGATGCGCGTGCGCCCAGCCCGACCCCGAACGCTGTCATGACCCATACGTTGCGCGTGATTTTTGCCGGCACGCCGGAATTCGCCGCGGCTGCCCTTGCCGCGATCCACGAGGCCGGTTTCCCGGTGCCGCTCGTGCTCACCCAGCCCGATCGCCCGGCCGGGCGCGGGATGAAGCTTCAGGCGAGCGCCGTGAAGCGCTACGCGGTCGAGCACGGGATGGCCGTCGCGCAGCCGCCGTCGCTGCGTCGCGCGGGCAAGTACCCGGCGGAGGCGGCCGACGCGATCGAACTGCTGCGCACGACGCCGCACGACGTGATGGTGGTGGCCGCGTACGGCCTGCTGCTGCCGCAGGAAGTGCTCGATATCCCGCGCGCCGGCTGCATCAACATTCACGCATCGCTGCTGCCGCGCTGGCGCGGCGCGGCGCCGATCCATCGTGCGATCGAGGCAGGCGACGCCGAGACGGGCGTCACGCTGATGCAGATGGACGTCGGCCTCGACACCGGCGCGATGATCGAGGAGGCGCGCCTGCCGATCGCACCCGACGATACGACCGCGACGCTGCACGACCGCCTCGCCGCCGACGGCGCGCGGCTGATCGTCGACGCGCTCGTGCGGCTCGAGCGCGACGGGACGCTGCCGGCGACGCCGCAGCCGGCCGACGGCGTGACCTACGCCGAAAAGATCGGCAAGCACGAAGCGGCGCTCGACTGGCGCAAGCCTGCCGACGTACTCGCACGCCAGGTGCGTGCGTTCGACCCGTTCCCGGGCGGCGTTGCGACGCTCGACGGCGCGGCCATCAAGCTGTGGGCGGCCGAGCCCGTGGCGGCGCATGCCACGATTGCCAGCGCGGCGCCCGGCACGATCGTCGAAGCCGCGCCGGAAGGCGTGGTGGTCGCATGCGGCAGCGGCGCGCTGCGCGTCACCCAGCTGCAGAAGCCCGGCGGCAAGCGGCTGCCTGCACGCGAATTCCTCGCCGGTTCGCCGCTCGCCGCCGGCCAGCGTTTCGCGCTGCCCGACGTCGACTGACAGGCCTGAGCGCCATTCGACCCGGTCTGCCGGCCCGGCGCAACTGGCCGGACGGCCGAGTCGCGCGGGGCGGCAGGCACGCGTAGAATTTCCCTGCGCTCCCCGGTTTCGAGGTTTTCATGTTCGGCATCACCCATTTCGGCTTCTTCGTGTTCGCGGTCTTCCTGCTGAACATCACGCCCGGCCCCGATACGGCCTACATCGTCGGCCGCAGCGTCGCGCAGGGGCGCGACGCGGGGCTGATGTCGGCGTTCGGCATTTCGGCCGGCTGCTGCGTCCACGCGCTCGCCTGCGCATTCGGCCTGACCGCGCTGCTGGCCGCGTCGGCCACCGCGTTCACGGTGATCAAGCTGGTCGGCGCCGCGTACCTGATCTATCTCGGCGTGCGGATGATCATCGTGAAGCAGGCCACCGCGCCGTCGGGCGCCGCAGCCGCGCAGGCCGCGGCCGCCAAGCCGCTACGCCAGTTGTTCATGCAGGGTTTCTGGACCAACGTGCTGAATCCGAAGGTCGTGCTGTTCTTCGTGTCGTTCTTCCCGCAGTTCGTGTCGGCCGACAGTCCGCACAAGGCCTGGGCGTTCCTGACCCTCGGCGCGGTGTTCGTCGCGATGAGCACGGTCTGGACGAGCCTGGTTGCATGGGTGGCGGGCAGTGTCACGCAGCGATTTTCCGGCAAGCCGGGCGTCAGGAAGTGGCTCGATCGCACGGTCGGCAGCGCTTTCGTCGGGCTCGGCCTGCGTCTTGCCGCTTCGCAACGCTGAGATTGAATTTTTCCGGCAAGACCTTATCTAACAAATCGCTTACAATTTTCCGCCGTGCCCTGTGAGGTGCGGCGGGTCCCCTGACGGATAAGGAGTGGGTATGTTCAATTGGGTCAAAACGGCGATGCTGATGGCCGCGATCACGGCCCTGTTCATCGTGATCGGCGGGATGATCGGCGGCTCGCGCGGCATGACGATCGCGCTGCTGTTCGCGCTCGGCATGAATTTCTTCTCGTACTGGTTCTCGGACAAGATGGTGCTGCGCATGTACAACGCGCAGGAGGTCGACGAGAGCACGGCGCCGCAGTTCTACCGGATGGTGCGCGAGCTGGCCACGCGCGCGAACCTGCCGATGCCGCGCGTCTACCTGATCAACGAGGATGCGCCGAACGCGTTCGCGACGGGCCGCAACCCCGAACATGCGGCGGTCGCCGCGACGACGGGCATCCTGCGCGTGCTGTCGGAGCGCGAGATGCGCGGCGTGATGGCGCACGAACTCGCGCACGTGAAGCACCGCGACATCCTGATCTCGACGATCACCGCGACGATGGCGGGCGCGATCTCGGCACTCGCGAACTTCGCGATGTTCTTTGGCGGGCGCGACGAGAACGGCCGGCCGGCCAACCCGATCGCGGGGATCGCGGTCGCGCTGCTCGCCCCGATCGCAGGCGCGCTGATCCAGATGGCGATTTCGCGAGCCCGCGAGTTCGAAGCCGACCGCGGCGGCGCGCAGATTTCCGGCGATCCGCAGTCGCTCGCCACCGCGCTCGACAAGATCCATCGCTATGCGGCGGGCATCCCGTTCCAGGCGGCCGAGGCGCATCCGGCCACCGCGCAGATGATGATCATGAACCCGCTGCACGGCGGCGGCCTGCAGAACCTGTTCTCGACGCACCCGGCCACCGAGGAGCGCATCGCGCGCCTGATGGAGATGGCGCGCACCGGCCGCTTCGAGTGACCCCCGGCGACCCGCGCGGCTGCTGCCGCGTGGGGCCGCCCCGCCACCCCGCATGCTTCGCGCTGCGGGGTGTTTCATTTGTGCGCGCCGTAAAGGGGCCAAAGGGCCAGCATGGCCGCACGCTACAATGCGCGGTTTGGGATCGCCGGGCCATCGGCCGCCGCGATCCCGCCGTTTGCCGTATTTGTTTGCCGCACCTGATTGCCGCGCCTGCTTGCCGATTCCGCACCGATGACACGACCCCGTTCTTCCGCTCCGACTTCTTCCGGCCGCCCGGCGCGCCTGGCTGCGCTGCACCTGGCGCCCGATTCGCTCGGCTTCGCGCTCGACGCGGCCGCGCAGGCGGTCGACGCGGTGCGACGCGGTACCGCGTTGCCGGCGGCGCTGTCGACCGTATTCGCGCAGATGCCGTCCGGTGCGCAGGCGCTCGCGCGCGGCGCGACGCAGGACGTCGCCTACCGGACGATGCGTCGCCTCGGCAGCGCGGACTGGCTGATCGGCAAGTTCGTCAGCAAGGCGCCGCCCGCGCACGTGCACGCGGTGCTCGCCGGCGCGTTCGCGCTGCTGCTCGACCCGCCTGACGAGGCCGCGTACCCGGCGTTCACGGTGGTCGACCAGGCCGTCACCGTCATCGGTGCGCGCCGCGAATTCGCGTTCGCGAAGGGGATGGTCAACGCGGTGCTGCGCCGTTTCCTGCGCGAGCGCGACGCACTCGTCGCCGCGATGCAGGACGACCCGGTCGCACGCTGGAACTACCGCGCGTGGTGGGTCGATGCGGTGAAGCGCGCATGGCCCGATGCGTGGCAGGCGATTCTCGCGGCCGGCGAGCATCAGGGGCCGCTGACGTTGCGTGTGAATGCGCGCCGAGCGAGCGTCGATGCGTATCTCGACACGCTGCGCGCGAGCGGAATCGACGCGACCGCGATCGGCCGGCACGCGGTGCGGCTCGCGTCGGCGCTGCCGGTTGAGCGCATTCCGGGCTTCGCCGACGGCGTGGTGTCGGTGCAGGACGCCGGCGCGCAGCTCGCGGCCGAATGGCTCGGCGCGCGCGACGGCATGCGCGTGCTCGACGCGTGCGCGGCGCCCGGCGGCAAGACGGGCCATATTCTCGAACTCGCCGATGCGGAAGTCGTGGCGCTCGAAAGCGACGCGACGCGCGCGGCGCGCATCGGCGAGAATCTCGTGCGCCTGTCGCTCGCGGCGAACGTGTGCGTCGGCGATGCGGGCGCGCCGGACACCTGGTACGACGGGCGTCCGTTCGATCGCATCCTGGCCGACGTGCCGTGCTCGGCGTCCGGCATCGTGCGGCGGCACCCCGACATCCGCTGGCTGCGCCGCGAGGCCGACATCCCGGCGCTGGTCGCGGAGCAGCGTCGCATCCTGTCGGCGCTGTGGCCGCTCGTGAAGCCGGGCGGCGAACTGCTTTACGTGACCTGTTCGATCTTCCCGGAAGAAGGCGAATTGCAGGCCCGCTGGTTTGAAGCGGCCTGTGAAGATGCGGTACGATTGGACGCCCCCGGCCAACTGCTGCCGGGCAGCGTGCAGGGACGGGCGGCCGCCGGCGCACTCGACCAGAACACCGATCACGACGGATTTTTCTACGCGCGGTTTCAGAAACGGTGACGATCAAACACCTTTTTCCCTTTCGGCTCGCGGCCGTCCTGCTGGTCGCGTTGACGCTGTGCCTGGCCGTCGTCCGGCCGGCGCATGCCGAATCGATCGCCGTGCAGCGCGCATCGCTCCAGTCCGACGGCAGCGGCTGGAGCCTGGACGCGCGGTTCGACTTCGAGCTGAATCCGAACCTCGAGGATGCCGTCAACAAGGGCATCCCGCTTTACTTCACGACCGACTTCGAGCTGAGCCGCGCGCGCTGGTACTGGTTCGACGAGCAGCCGGTGGCGGTCACGCAGACGATCCGCCTGTCGTTCCAGCCGCTCACGCGCGAGTACCGCGTGTCGACGGGCGGCCTGCAGCTCGGCTTCCCGTCGCTGAAGGATGCGCTCGCGGTGGTCCGCCACATCACGTCGTGGCACGTGATCGACCGTAACCAGGTACGGGCAGGCGAAACCTACACGGCGTCGGTGCGGATGCAGCTCGACACGGCGCTGATGCCGAAGCCGTTCCAGGTCGATGCCGTGAACAACCGCGACTGGACGCTCGGGTCGGACTGGAAGCGCTTCAACTTCACGGTGACCGAACGTGCTAAATAAAGTACGCCGCGCGGCCAGCGGGAAGAGCCTCCTCATCCGCGTGATCGTCTCGACGGTCGCGATCACCGCACTGCTGCTGCTCGTGCTGCTCGCGGCCGCGAGCGCGAACACCGAATTCTTCGACCGCTACTACTCGTGGCTGTACGCGACGAACATCATCGTCGCGCTCGTGTTCCTGCTCGTGGTGCTCGGGCTGATCGGGATGATCGTCGTGCGCCTGAGGAAGGGCAAGTTCGGCACGCGGCTGCTCGCGAAGCTCGCGGTGTTCTTCGCGCTCGTCGGCGTGGTGCCGGGCGGGATCATCTACATCGTGTCGTACCAGTTCGTGTCGCGCAGTATCGAGTCGTGGTTCGACGTGAACGTCGAGACGGCGCTGACGGCCGGGCTGAACCTCGGCCGCGGGATGCTCGATGCGTCGCTGTCCGATCTGCAGACCAAGGCGCGGCTGATGTCCGACCAGCTCGCGAGCGTCGACGCGAACACGAACGGCACGACGCTCACGCTGCTGCGGCTGCGCGACCAGTTCGGCGTGCAGGACGCGACGATCGTCGAGCCGAGCCGCGGCGGCTCGGGCGCCGCGCCCGACCTGCACATCGTCGCGCAGGCGTCGGGCAATTTCGCGGCGCTGATTCCGGACGACCTGCCGACGCCGCTGATGCTGAGCCAGGCGCGCGAACACGGCGCGTATGCGGCGATCGAGGGCGAGGTCGACGGCGACCCGCGCGCGCATGGCGCGAAGGGCGCGCTGCGGTTGCGCGTCGTGCGGCCGATTCCCGATGCGACGACGTCGCTGCTGCAGCCGGCGGAGCGGTTCCTGCAGCTCACGCAGCCGGTGCCGCCCGGGCTCGCGCACAACGCGGACGCCGTGCAGCGCGCGTACCGCGAGTACCAGGAAAAGTCGCTCGGCCGCACGGGCCTGCGCAAGATGTACATCGGCACGCTGACACTCGCGCTGTTCCTCGCGACCTTCATCGCGATGATGCTCGCGCTCGCGCTCGGCCAGCAG
>NZ_BCPP01000378.1:0-6262 GCF_016586125.1 Burkholderia sp. E168m23 | reverse complement strand
GTCATGGGAAATTGCCGCAGCAGGGCCGGCGCGAAAACGGAAAGGACGGGCTTTTTAACATGAAGCCCGCGCGATCACAACCGGGGCCGGCCACCGGTGCCGCGCAACGGGCGCCGGTGGCGACGGCGCGCGGCGTGGCGACGGCGCGCGGCGTGGCGCACCGGGAACATGCGCGGACAGGATGCGCGATGCAGCCTGCCCGCCTGCGGAGTCAGGCTGCCGCGTCGAAGCTCTTTTTCCACGCACCCGCGTAGACGACTTCGCCGATCGCATGGCGCGTGCGCGGTGCCTTTTCGCGATCGCGCAGCACGGGGTCGAGCTTGTCGACGTTGCCGTAGTGGCCGAGCGAGATGATCGACGCGATCGCGACGTCCGCCGGAATCGCGAACGCGTCGCGGAACGCCTTCGCGTCGAACCCGCTCATCTGGTGCGCGGCGAGGCCGAGCGCGTGCGCCTGCAGCACCAGCGACATCGCGGCGGCGCCGGCGTCGTACAGCGCGGTCGGCGCCGGCTCGCCCTTCGGCGTGAGCGTGTGCGCGGTGACCGCGATCAGCACCGGCGCCGGTGCATTCCAGCCCTGGTTGAACGGCACCAGCGTCGCGAACGCGCGTTTGAACGCGTCTTCATCCTGGGTGCGATCGAATACGATGAAACGCCACGGTTGCGCGTTGTACGCGGACGGGGCCCAGCGTGCCGCTTCGAGCACCGCGTGAAGATCGCCGGCGCTGACGGCTTCATCCGAATACGCGCGCGGGCTCCAGCGGCCCGCGATCAGATCGTGAATCGAAACAGTGGTGGGAGCAGGTTTGACAGACATGCGGTTCCTCGCTGACATCGATGAAGGGGCGCGAACGCCCGGCAAACCGCAAGCATACCCGCTTGAGCGACGGCGCGCCCGATCCTGCCGCGCTATGCAAATCTCCGTGCGTGCAATGGCCGGCCGCAGCGTGGGCGGCCGGTCGGACGCGCCCCGATCAGGCTGCCTGCGCCGCCGCGCGCGACGGGCCGCGGTTGATCCGCAGCACGATCAGCGCCCCGATGATGCACAGCCCGCCCGAGATCATCGACGCGATCGTATAGGTGCCGAGACTCGCGCGCAGCAGCCCCGCGCCGAGCGCCGCGAATGCCGCGCCGAGCTGGTGGCCGGCCACGATCCAGCCGAACACGACCGGCGCCGCGGCCTTGCCGAACACGTCGGTCGCGAGCCGCACGGTGGGCGGCACGGTTGCGATCCAATCGAGCCCGTAGAACATCGCGAACAGCGGCAGCCCGAAGAAGTCGATCCCGAACGCATGCGGCAGATAGATCAGCGACAGCCCGCGCAGCCCGTAATACCAGAACAGCAGCACGCGGTTGTCGTAACGGTCCGACAACCATCCCGACAGTGTCGTGCCGAACAGGTCGAAGATGCCCATCGCCGCGAGCAGCGACGCGCCCTGCACTTCGGTCATCCCGTAGTCGCTGCACATCGCGATCAGGTGCGTGCCGACATAGCCGTTGGTGCTCGCGCCGCAGATGAAGAAGCTGAAGAACAGCAGCCAGAAATCGCGCGAGCGGCTCGCCATCAGCAGCGTGCGGAACGCGACCGCGAGCGGGTTCTCCTTGGTCGCGTCGGGCGCGGGCGGCGCATCGGCCGGCTCGCCGTACGGGCGCAACCGCACGTCGGCCGGCCGCTCGGGCAGCAGGAACGCGACGAGCGGAATCACGATCGCGGCCGCCACCGCGACGACCAACACGACCGGCCGCCAGCCGTGGCGCTGCGCGATCGCCGCGAGCATCGGCAGGAACACGAGCTGGCCGGTGGCCGTGCTCGCGGTCAGGATGCCCATCACGAGGCCGCGCCGCGCATGGAACCAGCGCGTGACGAAGGTCGCGGACAGCGTCAGCGCGACGACGCCCGTCGAGCAGCCGACCATCAGCCCCCAGATCACGACCATCTGCCAGCTCTGCGTCATCATCGACGACAGCGCGACGCCCGCGCTCATCGTCACCAGCGCGGTGAGGATCGTCGGGCGCAGCCCGAAGCGCTGCATCGCGGCAGCCGCGAACGGGCCCGTCAGACCATACAGCGCGATGTTCACCGAAATCGCCAGCGAAATCGCCGCGCGGCTCCAGCCGAGCTCGCGTTCGAGCGGCACCATCAGCACGCTCGGCGTCGCGCGCGTGCCGGCTGCCGCCAGCAGGATCAGGAATACCACCGCCGCCGCGAGCCATCCGTAATGGAAGCGCCCTCTGATTCGTGTCACTGCCCAGTTCATCTTCGCGTTCTCCAGTTGGCGGTTGCGGTGCCATCGCACCTGCCCCGCCCCGACCAGGCCACCTCCGCCGCGCATTTCAACATCGGCTGACCCGGGCCGACGCTTGGCATTCGTCTGTTGATCCGGCCGCGATTGTTACCGACCGGTCACAAGTGTGTTGCGATCGTAGTTACCAGTCGGTAACATGTCAAGCAATCCATTACGTAGTCGAGGGTCATCATGTCGGGCATCGAGGTCGCCAAACCGCCGGCGCGGCGCACACGCCGGCCGATCGACGGCGCGACCGCGCAGGAGCACCTGCTGCGTGCCGCCGAGGAGCTGTTTTACAAGGAAGGCGTGCGCACGGTCGGCGTCGAGGCGGTGGTGGAACGCGCGGGCGTCAACAAGATGAGCCTGTACCGGCAGTTCTCGTCGAAGGACGAGCTGATCCTCGCGTATCTGGAACGCATGGACGCGTGCTTCTTCGAGCGGCTCGACACGAGCGCCGCGAAGCATCCGGGGCAGCCGAAGGCGCAGTTGATCCAGTACTTCGTCGATCTCGCCGAGCGCGCGACGCAAAAGGACTATCGCGGCTGCCCGTTCGTCAACGTCGCCGCCGAATTCCCGGATGCGTCGCACCCGGCGCGCGAACGCGTCGCGCAGAACAAGGAACAGCTGATGAAACGGCTCGTCGCGCTGTGCGAAGGCGCCGGCGCACGGCAGCCGAAGGCGCTCGCCGATGCGCTCGCGCTGGTGGTCGAAGGCATCTACGCGGCGAGCCAGACCTACCGGCACGGCGAAACGCCGATCGGCAGCGCGCCCGCGCTCGTCACGCAGTTGATCGAAGCCGCCTGCGCGTGACGGGCCGCGCGGGTTCGTCTGCGGCGCGCCCCGCTACAATGCAGCCCTCATAGCCCTTCCGCCCGACTGGTATCACGATGACCGACACCCGCCCCGACTCGCACGACGACATCCTCGCCGCCACGCGGCACTGGCTCGCGCGCGCGGTGATCGGGCTCAATCTGTGCCCGTTCGCGAAAAGCGTCTACGTGAAGGAACAGGTGCGCTACGCGATCAGCGAAGCGACGACCCTGGAGGACGCGCTCGCCGAACTCGAAACCGAGCTGCGCTTGCTCGACGCGGCGGACCCGCAGCAGATCGATACGACGCTCGTGATCTACCCGCATGCGTTCGCCGATTTCGTCGACTACAACGATGCGCTGTTCTTCGCCGAGCGGCTCGTTCAGCAATTGCGGCTCGACGGCGTGCTGCAGATCGCGAGCTTCCATCCGCAATACCAGTTCGACGGCACCGAACCCGACGACATCGAGAACTACACGAACCGCGCGCCGTATCCGATCCTGCACCTGCTGCGCGAGGACAGCATCGCGCGCGCGGTCGACGCGTTCCCGGACGCGTCCGCGATCTACGAAAAGAATCAGGAAACGCTGCGCCGCCTCGGCCACGAAGGCTGGCGCGAATGGATGCGCCGGCCGGGCGACGACGTGTGACGTGTGCCGCGCGGGCGCCATGCCCGCGCACCCGCGCCGTCAGCCTTCGGCCGGCTCGACGGCGGCGTCGCCCGCCGCAGCGGCTTGCGCGACGAAGAAGCGCTCGTTCAGCTCGGCGAGCCCGAACATCCCGAGGATCTCGTTGAGCCGCTCGCCGGGCTTGCGGCGCGGCAGGTTCTTGTACTGCGCGATGATCAGCTCGTTCTTCATCGAATGCTCCCAGCCGACCAGCTCGGTCACGCTGACCTGGTAGCCGTGCGCCTCGAGCTGCAGGCAGCGCAGCACGTTGGTGATCTGGCTGCCGAATTCGCGCGTATGCAGCGGGTGCCGCCACACCTCGGTCAGCGCATTCGCGAGCGACTTGCCCTTGTTCTTGCGCAGCACGCCCGCGACTTCCGCCTGACAGCACGGCACCAGCACGATGTGCTGCGCGCGCTTCGCGAGCGCAAAGCGGATCGCGTCGTCGGTCGCCGTGTCGCACGCGTGCAGCGCGGTGACGACGTCGACCGTGTCGGGCAGTTGCGGTGACGTGATCGAATCGGCGACCGACAGGTTCAGGAACGACATGCCGCCGAACCCGAGCCGCGCGGCGAGCTCGGTCGAGCGCGTGACGAGTTCCTCGCGCGTCTCGATGCCGTACACGTGCGACGCGAACGCCGGCGTGCCGTGCCCCGGCTGCTGCTTGAAGAACAGGTCGTACAGGATGAAGCCGAGATACGACTTGCCGGCACCGTGATCGACGAGCGTCACGTGGCCTTTGTCGGCCTGCACGCCGGCGAGCAGCGGCTCGATGAACTGGAACAGGTGATAGACCTGCTTCAGCTTGCGGCGACTGTCCTGGTTCAGCTTGCCGTCGCGGGTGAGGATGTGCAGTTCCTTCAGCAGCTCGACGGACTGCTCCGGGCGGATTTCGTGGGTCTTGTTCGACATCGTGAAGCGCCGCCGGGCCACGGTCGGTCGACCACGGCCCGGCGGCGGAAATTCGTGAGGAATGGCGACAGTTTACCGAAAATACGCGGTCAGGCCCGGGCGCCGAGCCGCCACAGCGACGTGACCTCGGCGCGACGCGCCGCATGCAGCGGATCGTCGGCGTCCGTCGACTTCGGGTGCGCGGGCCGGATGTCGTCGCGGCCGAGCACGACGAGGCCGGCTTCGTCGATCCATTGCAGCAGGATTTCGCGCGGCCGCAGGCCGAGATGCTCGGCGAAATCGGACAGGATCAGCCAGCCTTCACCGCCCGGCTCCAGGTGCGCGGCCAGCCCGGCTAGGAAACCGCGCAGCATGCGGCTGTCGGGATCGTAGACCGCGTATTCGATCGGCGCGCTCGGCCGGGCCGGCACCCACGGCGGATTGCAGACCACGAGCGGCGCCCGGCCGGCCGGAAACAGATCGGCCTCGACGATCTCGACCTGGCCCGCATGACCGAGCCGCGCGACGTTCTCGCGCGCACAGGCGAGCGCGCGCGAATCCTGGTCGGTCGCGACGATACGCTCGACGCCGCGCGACGCGAGCACCGCCGCGAGCACGCCGGTGCCCGTGCCGATATCGAACGCGAGCGACGTCGCCGGCAGCGGCGCACGCGCGACGAGCTCCACGTATTCGCCGCGCACCGGCGAAAACACGCCGTAGTGCGGATGGATCGGCGCGCCGCCGAGCGCCGGGATCGGCACGCCCTTCTTGCGCCACTCGTGCGCGCCGACGAGGCCAAGCAGTTCGCGCAGCGACACGACCGACGGCGCGCCGCCGGGACCGTACGCCTCCTCGCAGGCCGCACGCACGTCGGGCGCACGGCGCAGCGGGATCGTGTAATCGGCGTCGAGCGGGATCAGCAGCATGCCGAGCGTGCGGGCGCGCTGCGATTGCGCGAGACGATGCAGGTTGAATGCTTCGACGCCGGCCGCGGCTTTCGCCTTCTTCGGCTTGCGTTCGACACGGCGCGCCATCGCCTGCACGAGCTGGCGCGCATTCTGAAAGTCGCCCTGCCAGACGAGCGCGGTGCCCTCGCAGGCGAGACGGTAGGCCGCGTCGGCGGTGAGGCGGTCGTCGGCGGGCACCGCGCGCTTCAGCGGTTGCACGCCGGCTTCGGAGCGCCAGCGCACGGCATGATCGACGCCGTCGGCGTCGGTCCAGTGGAAAACGGGGGAATCGGTCACGCGAACTCGGTTACGGTTGGCTTCAGCGGCGGCGAGAATTCGCCGCGCGGACCACACCATACCGCGCTTTGCCCGACCCGGCAAAACGGGCGCCGCGACGGCCGCCCGAGAGCGTTCGCCGCGGCGCAATCGTCGATCAGCCGAGATCGACGGTTTCCGCAATGGGCGCATCGCGCTTGACGGCCGCGATGCCGTTCTCGCGGCCTTGCACGGTTTTGTACGTCTCGCTCGTGCCGATGATCTGATGGTTGGCTGCCTTCAGATTGAACATCGGTTCACCGTTGTGCGCTCGTAGCGCTCGTCGAGCGGCGCATTTTCCCGCACGGACGCGATCCCGTTCCTCGCGCCGCTTTTCTCCTCG
>NZ_BCPP01000377.1:0-6284 GCF_016586125.1 Burkholderia sp. E168m23 | reverse complement strand
AAGCAAGGCGCGAACGTCGTGTCGTACCAGAACCAGGACGGCGTGTATGCCGACCTGATCGCCGGCCGCCTCGACGCGGCCCTCCAGGATGAAGTGCAGGCCGCGATCGGGTTCCTGAAATCGCCGCGCGGCGCGAACTACACGTTCGTCGGGCCCGAGCTCGTCGACGAAAAGGTGCTCGGCATCGGCGCCGGCATCGGTTTGCGCCAGGAGGACACCGACCTGAAGGCGAAGATCGACCGCGCGATCCACGACATGGTCAAGGACGGCACCTACAAGCGGCTCGCATCGAAGTACTTCGACTTCGACATCTACGGCGGTTGAAAAACGGCGTCGCGCGCGTACGGATGACTGCTTCCGTCGCGCGCGTCCGACCGCCCCTCCCCTTCAACCGGATGGCAACGGCGGCGCGTGGTTCGCCGTTTCATCGAATGCCTGTTTCTTGCGTCGTCCGCAGCGCGCGGCACGACGCTTCGCGTCATCGTTCGGATTGCATATCGATCCTTCGCGGCAACGACATGCGACGCGAACGGACGTCGTGCGGATCGATTCAATAGGCGAAAACCGGGCGGCGCGGCACGGGCGCCCGTGCGCACATGCCCATGCGGATCGGGTTCGCGTGCAGGAAAGTGCCGACCCGGCGCGGATGACCGGCAACCAGCCGGATCCGCCTCGCACCGGGCGCGGAGAGATGGCCTGTCGAGGCATGCCGGTCCGCTGCAAGCGCGATGCTCGAACGGCGATGTCCCGAATCACTGCGATCGCGGCCTGCGGACCGCGGCGTGTGATGATCGATCATTTTTCTACCCCGTTTGCTGTCTGATGTTGGTTCCGGCAACCGGACGATGCCGATGCTCCGGCGATCAGCCGACGACGTTCCGTGCTCGCCGTGACGCGGCTGCTGCACCGCGCCCGACCGCCGCATCCCCGCGGACCGCGTCCTGGCCGGTACGGAAAGCTTTCGCTGCCTGACCGGAGGACCTCGCGTCGTCGACTCTCGCACGTCTCTCTTTGCAAGGACCGGGCCAGCGCGACGCGAGCCCGGCCGGACAAGGCGGCGGCCGGGCCGGCTGGCGGCCGGAACGGGCGTGGCATGCAGGAAGTTACGAAACTGAAACGTCGGCGCAACGGCGGGCGCCGGCCCTGCGACGGCGGGGCCTTGCGGAATAAGGCTGAACAATGGAGCGCGGAATTTTTACCGGCGGCGGGATGGCCGAACGACCCGTTTCGTCGCGGCAATCCGCCCGGCGATCCACACGAAATGTTTCATGCGCTTTACATGCCGGCGCTGGCGGCAACGCGCACCGCACGTCGCTGCCGGACGCTGGACGCGGCCGCCGATCGCATGGCTATACTGCGACACCGCTTCACGCGATCTCACGCGACTTCACGCAAACCACCGCCCACGATGATCCGTACCTTCCATGCCGCCGAGCGCGCCAGGCTGATCCGCTTCGGCGTGTCCGGTGTCGGCTCGACCGCGCTGCATGCGCTGATCGCCGCCGCGATGTTCGCGCTGTTCGACGCGACGCCCGTCATCGCGAACGCGACCGCGTTCGTCTGCTCGACCGCGTTCTCGTATCTCGCCAACACGCTGTGGAGTTTTTCGTCGCCGGTGACGTGGGGCAACTTCGTGCGCTTTCTCGCGGTCGCGATGGCCGGCCTGGCCGTGACGATGCTGCTGGCGCACGGCACCGACGCGCTCGGGCTCGCGCGCGCGTGGAGCATCGTCGCGGTCGTGCTGTGCGTGCCGCCCGTCACGTTCGTGCTGCACCGGCTGTGGACCTATCGCTGAAGCGGTCCGCACGCATCACACGCCTCGCACCCGCCGCTCAGCCGACGCGCTGATGCCCCGCGTCGCCCGACGGCGCGCCGTCGTGCCCGCCGCTGTCGCCATTCCCGCCGTTGCCGCCGTTGTTGTCGTGATCGTTCAGCCCGTGCTCGATCATCATCCGGTAGAGCGTCACGCGTGAAATGCCGAGTTCGGCGGCGGCCTTGTTGATCCGGTGGTCGTTGCGCAGTAGCGCGTTCTCGATCGCGGTGCGCTCGGCCAGCGCCCGCGCCTGCTCGAGCGTCACCGGTTCGGTTTCGCCGGGCGTATCGAGTCCGAGATCGTGCGGCGTCAGCAGCCGGCTCTCGGCCATCACGATCGCACGCCGCACGCGGTTGATCAGTTCGCGCACGTTGCCGGGCCACTCGTAGCGCCGCATCGCGTCGAGCGCGGCCGACGTGAAGCCGCTGATCTTGCGGCCGCTGTCGGCCTTGAATTTCTGCAGCACGTAGTGCGCGAGGATGTCGATGTCCTTGCCGCGCGCGCGCAGCGGCGGCTCGTGGATGCGCAGCACGCACAGCCGGTGATAGAGATCCGCGCGGAAGCGCCCGGCCTCGACCGCGCCGTCGAGATCGACGTGCGTGGCCGAGATGATCCGCACGTCGACCACGATCGATTCCTGGCCGCCGAGCCGTTCGATCTTGCCCTCCTGCAGGAAGCGCAGCAGGCTCGCCTGGCTTTCGACCGGCATGTCGCCGATCTCGTCGAGAAACAGCGTGCCGCCGTTCGCCGATTCGATCCGGCCCGCGCGCCGCTGGTTCGCGCCGGTGAACGCGCCGCGTTCATAGCCGAACAGTTCCGACTGCAGCAGGTGATGCGGAATCGCGCCGCAATTGATCGCGACGAACGGCCCCTTGCCGCGGCCGGAGCGCTCGTGAATCGCGAGCGCCGTCAGCTCCTTGCCGGTGCCCGACTCGCCCGAGATGAACACGCTCGCGTCGGTCTTCGCGACCTTGCGGATCGTGCTGAACAGCTGCTGCATCGCCTCGCAGTTGCCGATCATCCCGTGTTCGCCGATCGACGCCGCATAGGCGGCGCCATCGACGCGATCGAGCGCGGCCATCCCGCGCGCATGGCCGAGCACGTGCGAAATCCATTCGTACGGCAGCGGCAGCGTCACGTAATCGAAGCAATAGCTACGGATCAGCTCGCGCACGGCGGGGCCGATCGTGATGCCGGCCTGCGCGATGGAAATCCAGCCGATCGCCGGCTGGCTCAGGCACATCTTCAGCGCGGGATAGTCGCGCGACGTGAACCCGGTGAAATCGACCAGCCCGGCGGCCACGCTCACGCCGCAGGTCATGTTCTGCGCGGCGCCGGCCGTCTTCGCGACCGTGATCTCCCAGCCGAGCCCGCGCAGTTGCGCCAGCAACGGCTCGTCCGGCGTGCGCATGATCACGAACAGCTTGCGGCCGGCCTCGGGAGCGGTGACGGACACGTCCGTCATCTCGGGCGCCGCCGGCCCGTTTGCGTCGGGTGACCTTGCAACCATCGTTGTTCCCCGCTTGGCGTTGGTATCGCGCGCCGGCTCGCCGCCGCGTACGACGGACACGATCGAACCGACATATTGGCCGTATTTCCGTCCGAATAAAATCCCCCTTCGCATGAATCGCGCCGGAGGTCGACGTTGCCATGAACGGTATATCGATGCGGCAGGCCCGCGGCTAGATGGGTGTTATCCCGGTGGCGGGCGCCGTGCGCGACCGGCGAGGACCGGCGCCGAGCGCGCAAAGCCGCGCCGGTACTGGCGCACGGCGATGGCGAACGACGCGGCGCACGCATGACCAGCGGCGGCGGCGCATGCGCGCGCAACCGGTCGGCCGGGCACGCGGGCGCCCGTGCAACCGGTTCCGGTTGATTTTCGTCAATCGTCGGAAGAAGCGGGCTGATGCACGCACGCAACATGCGCGGCGCCCCGCCGAGTGGGTGGGGCGAGGGACGGCCGGGTCAGCGGCCCGATGCGAGCGGCGCCGGTGCGTTCGCGCGACCGCGGCCGGCCGGCGTGCCGCCGTGTTCGCCATAGGTGGCGGCCAGTGCGTCGACCCGCGCGAGATGATGGTGATTGTCGTGATCCCACGGGTGGAAGCCCGGCCGGAAAAAGCTCAGCCATTCGCCGGCGATGCGCGGAAACAGCCCGCGGCGCGGCCCGTACAGGAACGCGATCATCCGCAGCATGCCGCGCACGTGATGGCCGGCGCCGCGATCGCGCCACAGTAGCGTCGCATGCATCAGGAACACGGTCGGCCAGAACGTCAGCGTCGTCAGCAGATACACGCCGATGCGGATCAGGTAACGGCGGAGCCCCGGCTTCATCGCGGCATTCCACACGTCGAACGACACGGCCTTGTGCTCGGTTTCCTCCAGCGCGTGCCAGATCCACATCTGCCGGTAGCCTTCGACCGAACCGTCGAGGCGCGTCGGGTCGCGCAGCAGCCAGTCGGCGAGCATCGCCGTGTAGTGCTCGGCGGCCACCGTATGCGCGAGCTGTACCGAATGCGGCAGCTTGCGCTTCATGTAGCCGAGCACCGTCCACACGCGCTGGTCGAGCTTGCGCGCGGGCAGCCGGTTCGCCTGCATCAGCTCGTTGTATTCGATGTGCTCGCGCGTGTGCATCGCCTCCTGGCCGATGAAGCCGAGCACCTGCTGCTTCAGCACGGGATCGTCGATCCGGTCGCGATAGTTGCGCACCGAATCCATGAAGAAGCGCTCGCCGGCCGGAAACAGCAGCGACAGCGCGTTGAAGAAATGGGTCACGTGCGACCCGAGGCCATGCCAGTCCTTCGCGCGCTCGACCGGCAGGTCGAAGCGCAGGTCGCGGCGCACCGGCATGATCCCGGCTGCGGTGGCGGAAGCGGCTGACTTCATTGCATCGTTCTCCTGTTGCGGCACGGCCCGGCGCATCGTCCGACGCGGCCGGCGCCAGTCCGGGCGGCGCAGCGCGCGCCGCCAAAATCATGACATCGACAGATGTAAAGATAGGCCGCACGCGCCGGCACACGCAAGCCGCGCGGTAGATGCGCGCTTCCAAACAGGGCACGGTCGGCAACGCGGAAAAAACGGCGCTCGAACGACGCGCCGACGGGTCGGGATTCGAACGCGGGAGTGCGCGTCAGGGCGAGGTGCCGGATGCAGTGCGGCGCCCGGCGATCGGCCCGCAAGCCCCGTGTGGCGGGTCTTTCGCGAGATCGGGCAATGATCGTGCAGCAGGCTGTACATGAGCCGGCCACATCGATTCATACGCGCAGCGCACTGCCGTGGTGCAACCTTGGGCCCGCGGCTCGCGAAAAATTCAAACGCGCGTTCCAATTGCGTGTCGGGCGATCCCGCGCGCGGCGCTCCGCCACGCTTGCCGACACGCGTACGGCGGCACGAAATCCACGCGCGCCGGCCCGTTGCGCGCTCGCCTACAATAGCGGTTTCACGCAACCTCTTTCAGGAGAAATCATGTCCGTCATCACGACCGAATCGGGCCTCAAGTACGAGGACCTGACCGAAGGCACCGGCGCGGAAGCGCAAGCCGGCAAGACCGTCAGCGTCCACTACACGGGCTGGCTGACCGACGGTCAGAAATTCGATTCGAGCAAGGATCGCAACGACCCGTTCGCGTTCGTGCTCGGCGGCGGCATGGTCATCAAGGGCTGGGACGAAGGCGTGCAGGGCATGAAGGTCGGCGGCGTGCGTCGCCTGACGATCCCGCCGCAACTCGGCTACGGCCCGCGCGGCGCAGGCGGCGTGATTCCGCCGAATGCGACGCTCGTGTTCGAAGTCGAACTGCTCGACGTCTGACCCCGCATCCGGCCGTTTCCTTCCGATGGAACGCATCGCCTCCCCCGCCATCGCGCTGCGCCGCTACGACACGTGCGAAGCGTCGGACGTGCACGACTTCCACCAGGTCGTGCTCGGCGTCGACGGCGCGATGGTGATGGCGGTGGACGGAATCGGCCGTCGCATCGACCGGCACGCGGCCTGGCTGATTCCGGCCGGCGCGCGCCACGACTACGCGGGCCTCGGCGACAATCGCCAGCTCGTGATCGACCTGCCCGCCGCGTCGCTCGCGGTGCCTCAGCGACTGTTCGACCATGCGCGCGCCGTGTCGATCGACCCGGCGCTCACGTCGCTCGTCGCGCAGGTCGCGGCGGCGGCCGCGCAACACGATGCACCGGACGGCGACGCACGGCAGGCCGCCGCGCACCGTTTCCAGTGGCAGGCCGCGGCACGCCTGTGCGACGCACTGCTCGACGATGCGGGCATCGCCGCGCCCGCGTCGGGCCTCGATTTCGCGCGCATCGACCGCTGGCTGCGCGCGCGGCTCGCCGACCCGCTGCGCATCGCCGATCTCGCCGCGCACTGCGGCTACGGGATGCGCCGGTTTCATCAACTGTTCGTCGACGCCTTCGGCGAAACGCCGCATCGCTACCTGCAGCGGCTGCGGCTCGACGCGGCCGTCGTGCTG
>NZ_BCPP01000376.1:0-6283 GCF_016586125.1 Burkholderia sp. E168m23 | reverse complement strand
GCCACGCTGAAACTGAGCTGGCTGACGGGGCATGAAGGCTGGGAACGCGGCTTTTCGGCCGACACGGTCGGCAACGCAACGTCGAGCGCCGACCTCGTCGGCCACCTGAACCTGATCCACCCGAACCGGATCCAGGTGCTCGGCGAAGCCGAAATCGACTACTACCAGCGCCAGACCGACGAAGACCGTTCGCGCCACATGGCCGAGCTGATCGCGCTCGAACCGCCGTTCCTCGTCGTCGCCGGCGGTGCCGCGGCGCCGCCCGAACTGGTGCTGCGCTGCACGCGCTCGTCCACCCCGCTGTTCACGACGCCGATGTCGGCCGCCGCCGTGATCGACAGCCTGCGGCTCTACATGTCGCGCATCCTCGCGCCGCGCGCGACGCTGCACGGCGTGTTCCTCGACATTCTCGGGATGGGCGTGCTGCTGACCGGCGATTCGGGCCTCGGCAAGAGCGAACTCGGCCTCGAGCTGATCAGCCGCGGGCACGGCCTCGTCGCCGACGACGCGGTCGATTTCGTCCGTCTTGGCCCCGATTTCGTCGAAGGGCGCTGCCCGCCGCTGCTGCAGAACCTGCTCGAAGTGCGCGGCCTCGGCCTGCTCGACATCAAGACGATCTTCGGCGAAACCGCCGTGCGGCGGAAAATGAAGCTGAAGCTGATCGTTCAGCTCGTGCGGCGCCCCGACGGCGAATTCCAGCGCCTGCCGCTCGAAAGCCAGACCGTCGACGTGCTCGGGTTGCCGATCAGCAAGGTCACGATCCAGGTTGCGGCCGGCCGCAACCTCGCGGTGCTCGTCGAGGCGGCCGTCCGGAACACGATCCTGCAGTTGCGCGGAATCGACACGTTGCGCGATTTCATGGATCGGCAACGACTCGCGATGCAAGATCCCGACAGTCAGTTCCCCGGCAAACTGGTGTAACCCGCACGCGCCGGCCGCGCAACGCCGACGCGTCGAGCCGGTGCTATGATGAAACGTCAGGATTCTCTGTTCCCATGCGCATCGTCCTCATCACCGGCATCTCCGGCTCAGGCAAGTCCGTCGCGCTGAACGCGCTCGAAGACGCAGGCTATTACTGCGTCGACAACCTGCCGCCGCACGTGCTCCCCGAACTCGCCCGCTACCTCGCGCAGGACGGCCAGCGCCGGCTCGCGGTCGCGATCGACGCGCGCTCGAGCGCGTCGCTCGACGAAATGCCCGGGCTGATCCGCGAGCTGTCCCGCGAGCACGACGTGCGCGTACTGTTCCTCAACGCGAGCACCCAGGCGCTGATCCAGCGCTTCTCCGAAACGCGCCGCCGCCATCCGTTGTCCGGCTCGCGGTCGCACGATGCGGACGTCGGCCTGCTGTCGTCGCTCGAGGAAGCGATCGAGCGCGAGCGCGAACTCGTCGCGCCGCTCGCCGAATTCGGCCACCAGATCGATACCAGCACGCTGCGCGCGAACGCGCTGCGCACCTGGGTCAAGCGCTTCATCGAGCAAAAGAACAACGACCTGATGGTGATGTTCGAATCGTTCGGCTTCAAGCGCGGCGTGCCGCTTGACGCCGATCTGATGTTCGACGTGCGCGCGCTGCCGAATCCGTACTACGACCACCAGTTGCGCCCGCTCACCGGGCTCGACCAGCCGGTCATCGCCTTTCTCGACGCACTGCCGATCGTCCATCAGATGATCGACGACATCCATGCGTTCCTGATGAAATGGCTGCCGCACTTCCGCGATGACAACCGCAGCTACCTGACCGTCGCCATCGGCTGCACGGGCGGCCAGCATCGCTCGGTGTTCATCGCGGAAACGCTCGCCGCGCGCCTCGCGCGCGACGCGAACGTGATCGTGCGGCATCGTGACGCGCCAGTGGATGTCGACGCGTCGTCGCGGCTCGTCTCCGAGGTCGACCGACCCTAGCGACACCCGCCCCCACGCCCGCGCGCCATGTCCTCCCTATCGACCACCCTGATCGACCTGCCGCTGTTTCCGCTGCACACGGTGCTGTTTCCCGGAGGGCTGCTCCCGCTCAAGGTGTTCGAGGCGCGCTATCTCGACATGTCGCGCGCATGCCTGCGCGACGACGCACCGTTCGGCGTGTGCCTGCTGAAGAGCGGGCCCGAAGTCGCGCAGGACGGCGCGGTGTCGGTGCCCGAAACCATCGGCTGCATGGCGCGCATCACCGAATGCGATACCGGCGAATTCGGGATGCTGTATCTGCAGGCGGTCGGCACGCAGCGTTTCGAGCTGCTGTCGTATCGCGTCGAAGGCAACGGGCTGCTGGTCGGCATCGCGGAGCCGCTGCCCGACGACATCCCGCTCGAAGGCGAACAGGCACTCGCCCAGTTCGGCTCGTGCGCCGAGGTACTCGAGCGCATCATCGACGCGCTGAAGAAGTCCGATCCGGAGAAGATGCCGTTCGGCGAACCGTTCCGCCTCGACGATCCGAGCTGGGTGTCGAACCGCCTCGCCGAGCTGCTGCCGCTCGACCTGCGCGCGCGGCAGAAGCTGATGGAGTTTCCGGACGTCGGCGCGCGCATCGACGCCGTGCACCACGTACTCGACCGGCACGGCTGGCTGTAACTGCCGCGCCTGAGCCGCCGCGCATCGCGTGCCGCGTGCGCCCGACAACCTCTCCTGCGCGCGGCCACCCGGCACCTTCCCGAACGCGGCCGGCGCCGCGCCCTTCCCCGTTCGTTACAGCAGCGGCCCGCTCAGCGCATCGAGCAGCTTGCGCACGGGCGCCGGCACGCCGTACGCGTCGAGCCGGCTCAGCGGCACCCATGCGGTGTCCGCGTCGCGCGCCTGCGACGGCAGGCCACCGCCGTCCGCCAGATCGCTCAGCCGCGGCTCGATCTCGAGCCGGAAATGCGTGAACGTATGCGTGAGCGGCGCGAGCGGCACCGTGCCGCCGCCACCGAAGCCGCGTGCAAGCTCCGCGAGCGCGGCATCGCCGTCCGCTTGCGGCAGGCTCCACAGCCCGCCCCAGATCCCGGTCGGCGGCCGTCGCTCGAGCAGCACGGCGTCGCCGTCGCGCAGCACGAGCATCCAGGTCTTGCGCGTCGGCACGGCCTTCTTGGGCCGCGCGGCCGGCAGTTCGCGCTGGCGGCCGGTCGATTGCGCGACGCAGTCGCCCGCGAACGGGCAGCGCGCGCAGTCGGGCTTGCCGCGCACGCACAGCGTCGCGCCCAGATCCATCAGCCCCTGCGTATACGCGCTCACGTCGGCCGGGTTCGCGGCATCGGGCAGCAGCGATTCGGCGAGCGCCCACATGTCGTTCTCGACACGCTTCTCGCCCGGAAAGCCCTCGACGCCGAATACCCGCGCAAGCACGCGCTTCACGTTGCCGTCGAGGATCGTCGCGCGCGCACCGTACGCAAACGACGCGATCGCGGCGGCCGTCGAACGGCCGATGCCCGGCAGTTCGGCCAGCGCGTCGGGCGTCGCCGGAAACACGCCGCCGTGTTCGGCGACGACGACCTGCGCGCAGCGGTGCAGGTTGCGCGCGCGCGAGTAGTAGCCAAGGCCCGCCCACAGCGCCATCACGTCGTCGCTCGGCGCGGCCGCGAGCGCGGCGACGTCCGGGAAGCGGTCGAGAAAGCGCGTGTAATACGGAATGACGGTCGATACCTGCGTCTGCTGCAGCATGATTTCCGACAGCCAGATCCGGTACGGATCGCGGGTGTTCTGCCATGGCAGGTCATGGCGGCCATGCGCGCGCTGCCACGCGACGAGACGCGTGGCGAACGTGCGGTGCAGCGGCGTGACGGGGAACGGAGCGGGGGCGATGCGGGGCGGCTTCAAGTTATCGAATTGTGGAAAAGGGTTTCAACGCTGGCACGTCGGGCAGAAATAGGTCGACCGCTGGCCCTGCACGATCTGGCGAACCGGCGTGCCGCAAACGCGGCACGGCTGGCCGGCACGATCGTAGACGAAGCAGTCGAGCTGGAAGTAGCCGCTTTCGCCGTTGCTGCCGACGAAATCGCGCAATGTACTGCCGCCGCGCTCGATCGCGTCGGCGAGCGTCGCGCGCACCGCGTCGGCCAGCCGCTCGTAGCGCGGCAGTGAAACCTTGCCGGCGGCCGTCGTCGGCCGGATGCCGGCGCGAAACAGGCTCTCCGACGCATAGATGTTGCCGACACCGACGACCATGTCGCCCGCGAGCAGCGCCTGCTTGACCGACACCGTGCGGCCGCGCGTACGCGCATGCAGCAGCGCGCCGGTGAACGCCGGCGAGAACGGCTCGACGCCGAGGCTCGCGAGGAGCGGATGCGCATGCACGTCGCCTGCTTCGCGCGGGTGCCACAGCACGGCGCCGAAGCGGCGCGGATCGCGGAAGCGCAGCACGAATTCGTCGAAGATCCAGTCGATGTGGTCGTGCTTCGCGGCGACCGGCACGCCGGCCGCGGGCAGCACGCGCAGCGTGCCCGTCATCCCGAGATGGACGATGAACCAGCCCGCATCGACTTCGAACAGCAGGTACTTGCCGCGGCGCTCGACGGCGAGCACCTCGCGCGCGCGCAACTGCTCGGCGAGCCCCGCCGGCACGGGCCAGCGCAGCATCGCGGTACGGACGTCGACACGCTCGACGCGGCGGCCCGCGACAAAGGGCTCGATGCCCCGGCGCGTGACTTCGACTTCTGGCAACTCTGGCATGTTTTGCGGGTCTGAGGCTACGGTCTGTTTACAGGGTGAACGCGCATGCGGCGCCACGAGAACGGCCGTTCTCGCGGCAACCCCGAATGAAACACGGGAATGCCCGAAATCGCCCGTCTGGCAGCACGCGAGGCGGGCGATTTCGGGCATTCGCATGGGGGTTCCACAGGTAAGCGGACCCTATCACGATCGTGCGTGTATTGTAGCGAGCGCGTTACAATCGGTTGAAACATCGAACGGATTTCCATGACCCTGCCCTCGAAGCTGCTTCAGGAGCGCCCCGCCGCCGTGCGCGGCGCGCGCGCCTTCCCGGTCCGCCGTGCACTCGGTGCCGCGCTGTTTGCCGTCTGGACCCTCACCGCCTTTCCGGCCCACGCGCAGGATCCGGCATCGGACGATGCGGAGCCGCAGGGTGCGTTCGAGCATGTGATGCCGGACGAGCAGAAAAATCTCCCCGGCGTGCCGCTGACGAGCCAGATCGTCTACCAGGTGCTCGCCGCCGAGGTCGCGCTCCAGCGCAACCAGCCGGCGCCGGCCTACCAGACCTACCTCGCGCTGGCCCGCGACACGCGCGATCCGCGCATGGCGCAGCGCGCGACCGAAATCGCGCTCGGCGCGCAGAGCCCGGCCGACGCGCTGTCCGCCGCGAACCTGTGGCGTCAGTACGCACCGGATTCGAACCGGGCGTCGCAGGTCGACGCCGCGCTGCTGGTGCTCGCCGGCAAGCCGGCCGACGCGCAGCCGATGCTCGCGCGCGAGCTGGCCCGCGCGACCGGCGACACGCGCGGCCCGGCGATCCTCGCGCTGCAGGCGCTGCTCGTGCGCGGCCCCGACCGCGTCGGCGGCCTCGCGGTGCTGAAGGACATGCTGAAGAACGACATGAATCGCCCCGAGGCGCAGCTCGCGATCGCGCGGCAGCAGCTCGCGGTCGACGACAAGGACGGTGCCGCGCAGTCGCTGAAGCAGGCGCTGCAGATCCGCCCCGACTACCTGCCGGCAGCGTTGATGCTGTCGCAGATGGGGCCGGCGGAACGTGCGGCGGGCATCGCGTCGTTCGAGAAGTACGTTCAGCAGAATCCGAAGTCGCGCGACGCGCGGCTGGCGCTGTCGCAGCTCTATCTCGCCGACGATCGCCTCGACGATGCGCAAAAGCAGTTCGAGACGATGCGCAAGCTCGACGCGAAGGACCCGACGCCGTTGATGGCGCTCGCGCTGATCAAGATCCAGCAGAAGAAACTCGACGAGGCGACCGGCTACCTGAAGCAGTACGTGCAGCTCGGCGACAAGCAGCCGAACCTCGACGTCGGCCAGGGCTACATCTACCTCGCGCAGATCGCGATCGACCAGAACAACGACGCGCAGGCGTCGCAATGGCTCGACAAGGTCGACCAGACGAGCCAGCACTACCTGCCCGCGCAAATCACGCGCGCGCAGCTGCTGCAGAAACAGGGCAAGACCGACGAGGCGCGCAAGGTGCTCGACAACCTGCCGATCTCGGATCCGCGCGATGCGGCCGTGGTGGCGCGCACCGATGCGTCGATCCTGTTCACGGCGAAGCGCTATCCGGAAGCGGAGGCGCGGCTCGGGCAGGCCGTCCAGGACTTCCCGGACGACCCCGACCTGCGCTACGACTACGCGATGGC
>NZ_BCPP01000375.1:0-6290 GCF_016586125.1 Burkholderia sp. E168m23 | reverse complement strand
AGAAGAGAGACCTAAATTTTCAAAATAATTACAAAAACGACGAATATTAATATTCGCGTAAGAATTTGATCGATGAATTTCAAAAAGAACTCCGGAATTTTGCTAGTGCGGCGAGAATGAGGGCGCGCTGGAGAGTCGATATTTGATCTAGAGCTATTGCATCTTTTATTTATTGTTTGATCAAAAATCTGCAGTTGCTGGATGCACGTCAATGACTATGCCGCGTATAATTAAGTGAATTTGAAAGCCATATTTCATAAATTGCTTTGTACATGAGGGGCCGCCGGGAGATGCAACTTGTTTGACGCCCGGTTATCGCATAAACAGCGGCGCCATTGTGATTGCTGCTCGCACTCCCGTCAGTGCCATCACTTTGCCAACGTTCTCAACTGAGGATCATTATGGTCACCGATCCGTGTTAGTGCGCAGGGATTCGAGAAAAATCCGAGGCCCTGAGCAGTATCCTGGGATACGTGTTGTGTCCCGGCCGAGGTTCGTCCGGCGGCGAATTGCGACTCATAGGTTACCCCCCCCACTGCTTGCCGGCTGCACCTATTTCGCTCTCTTATTTTAAATACAAGGAAAACCAATGAAAGGCAAAAGCAGCACGCGCCTCGTCCTAAGGCTCTCCACCTTGGCCGCGCTCGCCGTGCAAGCGTCCGCGCAAGCGGCCACCTGCACGCCGCAGTGGAGCAGTTCGGCCAGCACCAACACCACGAATCTGCAGAACGCCATCCAACAGTGCGCTGCCAGCGGCACCAGCAGCAGTCCGGGCCTGGTCGACCTGGCCAGCAACAACGGCATCTCGACGGCGGTCATCACCAGCGTGAATCTCGCCAACAATATCGTGCTGAAGTTGGAGAAGGGCTTCACGCTGAAGGGCTCGCCCGCGCAGCCCTCGAGCGGCGCGATGCTGACCGGCAGCAATCTGAGCAACCTGACCATTACCGGCACCGGCGCGATCGACGGCGACGGACAGGACTACTGGCCTGCCGCAGTCGGGCAGAACAATACGGCCCGGCCCAAACTGATCGCCATCACCGGCTCAAACCTGCAGATTGGCTCGAACTTCACCGATGCCGGCAAATCGCAGTCGATCGTGGCCTTCCCGAGTTCGTCCAATGCTACCGGCAGCGCACTGATCATCCGCAACTCGCCGAAGGAGCAACTGGTGATTGAATCGGGCTCGAAGAACGTCACGATCGACGGCGTGTGGATCTACGCGAATCCGAACCGCAATGCCAGCGGTGACGATCTCGCGCCGAACACCGACGCGATCGACATCATCGGCACCCAGACGGCGACCATCAAGAACTGTCTGCTCGACACCGGCGACGACGATATCGCCATCAAGTCAAACGCGGGCGGGGCGGCCACCTCGAGCGTCAACGTCAGCCATTGCGTGGTGGGCGGTGGTCATGGCATCTCGATCGGCGGCCAGGAGGCGGCCGGCACCACGCTCGCCAAGCCCGGCGTCTCGCAGGTGACGGTCGACACGATGCAGTTCAGCGGCACCGACTACGGCTACCGGATCAAGACCGACCAGACCGCCAAGGACAGCGGTGCCACCACCGGCGTGACCTACCGGAACACCTGCATGCGCAACGTCCAGCAGCCCTTCCTGTTCACCTACGCCTACGCCTCGGGCACCGGCGGCGCCCTGCCGATCATCGCCAACGTCACCATCGACAATGTGATCGCCACCGCCACCAAGCAGCAAGGCGCCATAATCGGGCTCTCGAACAGCCTGATGGGCGTGCCAAAATCGGGCGACACGGGAATCAGCATCACCAATAGCCAGATCAGTGGCGGTAAGGCCTTCTCCGTGACCGACGGCGAATTGCAACTGGGCAGCCACAGCAGCGCGACGACCTCGACCGGTTCGAACGGACAAGTAGTGGGGATTCCGGATACCGGCGCGACGCTGTCCTGCCCGAGCAGCATCACGATCCCTGCGCAGATTTGAGCGACATGGGGACACGTCTTCGGTAGGGGCCAAATTAGGATCAAAACGCCTGATGCGTAAGCGCGAAATCCTCCGCACCTAGCCGGCACTGCTGAATCGATCCACGATTGCGTCCGCAACTCACACTTGCGGACGCAACCACGATGACAGCTGACACGATTGACCTCGTTTACCTGCCCCTGAAGGTGATGCACGTTTCGCCGCACGGCAAACGGTCGTTCGATCCAGATGGGAAACGCCGCCTGGTCGAAGCATGCTTGCAACCCGGCGCGTCACTATCGTTGGCCAGGCTGGCTTACCCGGATACGGGAGGCCAATCTGATCCGTTCAATGTCGTGCAAGGGCTGCTCGCCCCATAACGCGGCGTGCGAAGGCTTCTTGGGGTGCTCTTGATTTCCATGCATTTTTCCGGTTAGCCGCCTTTAAGCCCAGTAAGGCTTTGCCATGCGACCCTCAATAAATATCTATACAAATCAATATGATACTGTCTACCCCTCGCTTGAAGATCGTTGGTCGTTGTCAGAAGGTCTGGTCGGCTCGAAACCCCACCGTCGCCGGCTGTGCAAGCAGGCCCGAAAGGCCTTCTTGTTAGGCTCGTTGACTGGTTGACAGGACGGCGTTGTCGGACGCGGTACTCGGCAGGATCCGCTTCGCATAGAGCGCTGTCGATGGCGGTCAAAATCCGCGCTTTTCCGGCGGCGTCACGTCGCGGCGGCATGACACAAATGTAAAAGTCGGCGTTTTGGACGCGACCAACCTGTCGGAAGCGGGATGTTGATGCGGGGCGCGACGTAAGGAGCCCGTAGGGTGACTGGAGACGCGCCCCGCGTCGCATTGGGCGATGCGCATGGTAGAAAGGCGTTTGCCGAAGAAGAACAACAGGCGCGGCACCGGCCTCAACCGCCAAGTCCAGTACGGTGCCGCACCTCCACATAGGATCCAGATGGCAGGCCCGTCGGCCGGCCGGAGAGCCGTGTGAGCGATCAGTATCGCATTGCTCGCGCGGCCCGTCGACCTCAGTCGACTCCTCGTCTTTGGCGTTCTCGAGGAACCGCCAATGCAGCCGCCCACGGGCCGCCTGTACCTGTGCGCCCGTTGCCGGGCGCAGGTCTTCATCTGCCGCCGGTGCGATCGCGGCAATCGATATTGCCGGAATTGCGCCGCCGACGTACGCCGTGACCGTGTGCGCGAGGCTGGACGACGCTATCAGCGCACGCGCCGTGGGCGCGTTGCTCACGCGGCTCGAGCCAAGCGCTATCGGGCTCGGCGCAATAAAGTGACGCATCAGGGTTCACCTGACGTGCCCGCCGATGGTGTACTGCAACCGGACCGTGACGCCGCCATTGCACTCGCCAACGCCGCCGCCCATCCGGCGGCGGCGCAGCCGTTGCGTTGCCATTGCTGCGGCGGCTTGTTGCTGCCACTGGTGCGAACCGGCTTCGTGCGCCGTCGCGGTCCCCGTCGTGTTCGCTCCGAAGGGGCCTCCTTCGGGCGGTGCCCTGATCGCGGAGACCCCGATGACGATTCCGGTTGAACTCGAAGCGCAGATCCTGCGCCTGTATTACGCCGAGAAATGGCCGTGCGGCACCATTGCCAAGCAGTTGCGCGTGCATCGTGAGACGGCGCAGCGCGTGATTGCCCATGCCGGGCTGCCCCGGATTGGGCCGCAGCCGAAACCCTCGATGATCGAACCGTACCTGCCGTTCATCCGGCAGACACTGACGAAATACCCAACGCTGACGGCCAGCCGCCTCTATGTGATGGTTCGCGAGCGCGGCTACAAAGGGGCGCCGGACCACTTCCGGCATCTGATCTCACTGCACCGCCCCCGGAAACCTGCGGAGGCCTTCCTGCGTCTGCGCACGCTCCCCGGCGAGCAGGCCCAGGTCGATTGGGGGCACTTCGGCCACTGATGGCGTTCGTGATGGTGCTCTCATACTCGCGCGATATCTACCTGCGCTTCTTCCTTGATGCGCGAATGGAGAACTTCCTGCGCGGCCACATCGGCGCGTTTAACACATGGTGTGGACTACCAAGAGTCCTGCTGTACGACAACCTGAAATCGGCCGTGCTCGAGCGCGTTGGTGATGCGATCCGCTTCCATCCGACGCTGCTCGCGTTCGCCGGCCACTACCGCTTCGAGCCTCGGCCTGTCGCCGTTGCGCGCGGCAACGAGAAGGGACGCGTGGAACGCGCGATCCGCCATGTTCGAGAAGCCTTCTTCGCCGCGCGCAAGTACACCGATCTCGATGATCTGAACGCGCAAGCCGAGCAATGGTGCCGTACCCAGGCGGCCGACCGGCCATGCCCTGAGGATCGCACGATGACCGTGCGCGAAGCGTTCGCTCGCGAGCAGCCGTTGTTGTTGACGTTGCCCGACAATCCATACCCCGTCGAAGAGCAACTGGCCGTGAAGGTGGGCAAGACGCCGTACGTGCGCTTCGACCTGAACGATTACACGATCCCGCATACCCACGTGCGTCGCACGTTGACCGTCCGGGCCGACCTCAACCAGGTGCGGGTGTTCGACGGTGCCGAGATGATCGCCAGCCATCGACGTTGCTACGACCGGGCCGAACAGATCGAAGACCCACAGCACCTTAAAACGCTCGAGCAGTTCAAACGCGAAGCCCGGCAGCACCGCGGCGTCAACAGCCTGACCCGAGCGGTACCGGCCTGCGAGCTCCTGCTGATCCGTGCGGCCGAACGTGGCGCAAGCGTCGGCGGGCTGACGAGCTCGCTGCTACGCCTGCTCGACCGCTACGGCGCTGCCGAATTGCAGGCCGCCGTCGAAGACGCGTTGCGTGCGGGATCGGCGCATACCAATACCGTACGGGCCGCGCTGGAGCGCCGCCGCGCCGCGCGCGGCGCACCGCCTCCCGTTGCCATGAATCTGCCGGAGCACGTACGGCGCAAGGATGCGCCCGTCCAGCCGCACCGGCTCGATACCTACGATCAACTGACTGCGGAGAAAAAGGATGACGTCGACCCCGAACAACAATGAGATGCTGCGTTCGCGCGCCAGGGCGTTACGCCTGAACGGCCTCGTCGAGCATTGGTCCGAAGTCGACGGCTCCACCTGGCTTGCGCCGTTGCTGCAGTGGGAGGAAGACGAACGGGCCCATCGATCACTGCAACGGCGCATTCGCGCCGCGAAGCTGAGCAAGTTCAAGACGCTGACCGACTTCGACTGGGACTGGCCCAAGCGGATCGACCGCGCGGCGGTCGAGGACCTGATGTCGCTCTCGTTCCTCGACGACGCGACCAACATCGTGTTCATCGGCCCGAACGGCGTGGGCAAATCGACGCTGGCGCAGAACGTCGCGCACCATGCGCTGATCCAGGGCCGCACGGTGCTGTTCAAGTCGGCTAGCGAGATGCTCGGCGAACTCGCGGCACTGGACAGCGATTCGGCGCTGCGCCGCCGCTTGCATCACTATGCCACGCCGGACATCCTCGTGATCGACGAGGTCGGCTATCTCTCGTACTCGAACCGCCACGCCGACTTGCTGTTCGAACTCGTCAGCCGTCGATATGAGGCCCGATCGACCATCGTGACGACCAACAAGCCGTTCGCGGAATGGTCGGAGGTGTTCCCGAACGCCGCCTGCGTAGTGTCGCTGGTCGACCGTCTCGTGCATCGCGCCGAGGTGATCTCGATCGAAGGCGAATCGTATCGGCTCAAAGAGGCCCGCGAGCGCAACGAAGCGCGGGCCCGGCAGCGCAAGACGCGCAAACCTGCCGCAAAGAAGGGGCCGACGTCATGAGCCGCGCACCGTTGCTGCCCTCCGGGCGCCGGCGTGGCCTGCCGTTCGTCGTGCCCGACGACTGGACGCCCGAACAGGCGCTGGCTGCGTATGAACTGCTCGAGGATCTGCTCGCCGTGATCACCGACTTCTACGGCGCCCAACTCCACGAACAGCTGCGTGAGCAGCGCACGTCACGACCGGGTATCCGAACGCGAAAGCTCGACCCGCCGTTCTGAACAGCGCCACCGCCGCATCACGTCAAAGGGGCCCGAGGGCCCCTTCGTACTTGAGCGAATCACTCAGCATTGCACCGCCATTTAAGCGCGGTTTTACACCGCCATCAACAGCCCCATAGCGCGCATCGCTATCAACCTCCCGCCACGGTCCGTCGAGCCAGGCTGGATTCCAACAATATCGACACGAGACTCACTGTCTGACTGGCTACAAAATTCCGCCGCAGGTCACAGGTGACCTGAGACGGATCGTGTAGCCAAAACGGCAAGTGAGTTCTCTTATCCTAGAGGCAAGGAGAACTCGATGAAGAAGCGACATACCGACGAACAGATCATCCGCAT
>NZ_BCPP01000374.1:0-6296 GCF_016586125.1 Burkholderia sp. E168m23 | reverse complement strand
CATCGCGCAGGTACGGCAGGATTCGCTGCGCAGCCAGATCGCGATCGTCCAGCAGGAGCCCGTGCTGTTCCACCGCACGCTCGCGGAGAACATCGCGTATGCACGGCCCGGCGCGAGCCGCGCCGACATCGAGCGCGCCGCGCGTCTGGCCAGCGCGCACGACTTCATCGCCGCGCTGCCGGACGGGTATGACACGCTCGTCGGCGAACGCGGGATCAAGCTGTCGGGCGGCGAGCGCCAGCGTGTCGCGATCGCGCGCGCGTTCCTCGCCGATGCGCCGATCCTGATCCTCGACGAAGCGACGTCGAGCCTCGACAGCGAAAGCGAGCTGCTGATCCAGCAGGCGATGGAGCGGCTGATGGTCGGCCGCACGACGCTCGTCGTCGCGCACCGGCTGTCGACCGTGCGTGCGCTCGACCGGCTGCTGGTGCTCGATCGCGGCAAGGTGATCGAGGAAGGCAACCACGACGCGCTGATCCGTATCGACGGCGGTATCTACCGCCGGCTGTTCGAGCGGCAGGCGCTGGAGCTGGCGAAGGGGCTCGCCGATTCGCCGCGGCGCGTGGCGGATCGCGATGCCGGCGCGCTGGGAGAGCCGGCGAAGGTTTGATGCAGGCAGGTCGTCACATGACCCGGCGACATGGCTTCAATCGCCGGGTCATGCCGGCGATCCGATTGGCGTGGTCGATGCACGACGAGGAAATGATGCTGCAACCGGACGAAACCCGTATCGAATCGAATCGCCTTTGGCTCACACCATTCTCGGCGAAAGACGCGGATGCGACGCTTGCATGCATTACGCCGTCGCTGACTCGCTATATGGGCTGGGACCCTCCGGCCAACAGGGAAAGTTTCGATCGCATCTGGCAGACGTGGCTGCACGCACAAACCGACGGCACGGACTACGTGTTCGTGATTCGACAACGCGACGGTGGATCCTTCCTCGGCCTGGTGGGGGTTCATCACGTCAAGCAGGCCATCCCGGAATTGGGCGTCTGGATCCGCGAAGATCGGCATCGCGAAGGGATCGGACGAGAGGCGGTCAGGCTCGTCGTGGAATGGGCGTGCTCGACGCTCAACGTTCAGCGCTTCAACTATCCCGTCGCCGAAGAGAACCATCCGAGCCGACGTATCGCCGAGTCCCTCGGCGGCACTGTAACGGGCCATAGCGAGACCTCGAAATTCGTGTCGGTCATTTATCAGATACCGGCCCCGGTGACATGCGAAAGCCCGGGGCAGGCGTAAGCGGCCGACTCGTGACGATCGATCTTGTGCGCAGTGGTCCTGCCCACGGCCGGGGCTTTCACGAAAGCGGCCTACCGCCGCCAGCCTGCCATCGTCACGCGCCTCTCCCGCGGATCACTTATCATGTCGGCCAGGCAATTCGCGACGAAAGGCAGATCATGTTTACAGGCATTGTTCAGGGTGTTGGCACCATCGACGCCATCAAGGATCACGGCGAGCTGAGAACGTTCAGCATCGCATTCCCCGAGCGGTTCACCGACGATATCGAGATCGGCGCGAGCGTGTCGGTCGACGGCGTGTGCCTGACCGTGACGACCATCCATTCACCGGTGCTGATCGACTTCGACGTGATGCTGCCGAGCCTGCGGATCACGACGCTGGCCGACCTCGCGACCGGCGCGCGGGTCAACGTCGAGCGGGCCGCGAAGGACGGCGCGGAGATCGGCGGGCATCCGCTGTCCGGTCACGTCGATTTCACGGGGACCATCGCGCACATCGCGTCGTCCGAGCACAACCGGATGATCCGCATCGGCGTGCCGGCCGAGTTCAAGCGCTATGTATTCGCGAAAGGCTACATCGCGATCAACGGTTGCAGCCTGACCGTGTCGGACGTCAATCGCGACGAAGGCTGGTTCGACGTCTGGCTGATTCCCGAAACGCGCCGCGCGACCACGTTCGATGCGAAGGGCGTCGACGACAAGGTCAACATCGAGATCGAGCGCAGCACGCAGGTCGTCGTGGACACGATTCGCGAATCGGTCAAGGAAACGCTCGGCGAATTGAACGGTGTCGTCACCGCGCTGCTGGCGGAAAAAGGCATCGATATCGAAGAACTGCTGGCGCGCAACGTCGCGCGGCTGCCGAAGCAGTAAAGGCTGATTAAGCGCGTGCTAGGTGATCCGCTGGATCACTGAGTAACGGCTACCGTCCGAAAACACCTCGACCCACGGTTCCGATGCCTCGAATGTCCAGAGGACGAGCTCGCGATCGTCGAGTTCGTCGTCCTCGGGCCACGGCATGTTCCATCCGCCCGCGACGGCCACCACGCCGCCCGTGTAGAGCGGGCATTGCGCCATCCATTCGCGCTCGTAGTCGTGCGCGGCCGCGCCCTTGAAGTTGCCGTTGAATCCCCAGTCGCGCTGCCAGCCGTGTGCGTCGAGGTACGCGCCGATCGCGGCGGAGCCGAAGCGGAACACCGCGTCGACGGACGGAAGCGACATCGCATCGGATCGGCACAGCGGGCGGTCGGAACGGACGGGTTGCGTGGCAGTCTCCACGCGGCCCGACGTGCCGCTTTCGTCGAGACACACGTTCAGCCAGACGCCGTCGCGCTCGACGGAGATACACAACGCGCCGGCATCAACCCCATGCCAGTAGCCGGTGACGGGTTCGCCGTCGTCCGCGAAGCGGTACTGACGGCTCGGCCTCGCAAGCCGTTTTGCTTCGGTCAGGAAATCGTCCAGTGTCATGGGATGTCCGTCAGTCGTTTTGCATCCTGGGTATCGCATGGAACCGCCGCGGTCGAGCGACATCATCCGCGGCCGCACGCCCTACCTCACTCCGCCTCTCCCTGCGCCCCCTTCCCCACCGCCACGCGCTGCGCGCGATAAATCCCCGCGTGCCCGGAAAACAGATACGCGACGACGCACGCGACGATCGCATACACGCCGATATCCGCGCCGAACAGTTCGATCGCCATGATCGTCGACGCGATCGGCGTGTTCGCCGCGCCCGCGAACACCGCGACGAAGCCGAGCCCCGCGAGCACGGGCACCGGCAGCGCGAGCACCTGGCCCAGTGCATTGCCGAGCGTCGCGCCGATGTAGAACAGCGGCGTCACTTCGCCGCCCTTGAACCCCGACGCGAGCGTGACGACGGTGAACGCGAACTTGCCCGCGAAATCGTAAAGCGGCAGCGGGCCGTGAAACGCGGCCTCGATCGTCGGGATGCCGAGGCCGA
Organism: Burkholderia sp. E168m23; assembly: GCF_016586125.1. Lineage (NCBI taxonomy): Bacteria > Pseudomonadati > Pseudomonadota > Betaproteobacteria > Burkholderiales > Burkholderiaceae > Burkholderia > Burkholderia sp. E168m23. The sequence goes on along the minus strand of NZ_BCPP01000374.1, from coordinate 3,092 downwards.
GGTACTGCGGCACGTTCAGCACGGTCGCGGCCACCGCGACCAGCAGGCCGCCGAGCACCGGCTGCAGCGGCGCATGGCGGATCACGCGGCGAAACCACGCGGTCAGCGCATGCGTCGCGAACGCGAACAACCGCCCGACCACGCCGAACGCGATGCCGGCAACGACCGTCACGGCGAGCCCCGTCGCCGATACGGCCGGCACGAACGGAATCGCATAGGCCGTGTGATGAACGCCCCACGCGCGGCACACGACGTCCGCGACGATCGCCGATGCAACGCAGGTCAGCAGCGCGTCGTACCGCAGGCGTCCGATCGCGAGCACCTCGAGCCCGAACACGGCACCCGCGAGCGGCGTGCCGAACACCGACGCGAAGCCGGCCGCGATGCCGCCCATCAACAGCACGCGGCGATGCTCGCGATCGAGCCGGAGCACGTGCGTGATGCGATCGGCGAGCGCGCCGCCCATCTGCACGGCCGTGCCCTCGCGGCCGGCCGAGCCGCCGAACAGGTGCGTGACGACGGTCGCGACGAGCACGAGCGGCGCCATCCGCTTCGGCACGAGTGCCTTCGGGTCGTGAATCTCGTCGATCAGCAGGTTGTTGCCGCGCGCGACCGACTGGCCGAACCGATGGTAGACCCAGCCGGTGGCGAAACCGGCGGCCGGCAGCCCCCACAGCAGCCACGGATGCGCGACCCGCGTGCCGGTCGCCCAGTCCAGCGCGATCAGGAACAGCGCGGAAGCCGTGCCGGCGAGCGCGCCGAGCAAGGCTGAAAGCGCGAGCCAGCGGCACACGTAGCGCACGGTCGCGAAAAGATCGGCAGAAGTGGTGAAAAACATGATTTCCAGATTCGACGGGATATCAAAACCTGGGCGGCAGAATACCGCGTGGACGGCCTGCGACCTCCTGACGACCCAGGAACACGCAGGCATCATCAGCCGGGCAAACCGGCGGTTGAGGGCCGCACCGCGCGCGCCATGCGCCGGAACGACCGCAGGGAGGCATGCCATCTCCGCAGGCCGCAATTGTACGCGACGCCTCGCCACGCACGCAATGCAGCCGCCGGCACACCCCGAAACGACGGCGTCTGCCCGATGCACGGTCAGTCGCGCGATGTCAGTGCGATCCGCGCGATCAACTGGGGCGCGATCTGGTCGAGCGGCAGGATCGCCGACGCCGCGCCGATCGCCGCCGCGGCCTTCGGCATCCCGTACACGGCGCTGGTCGCCTGGTCCTGCGCGATCGTGTAGCAGCCCTTCGCCCGCATCGCCTTCAGGCCGAGCGCGCCGTCGCGTCCCATGCCGGTCAGCAGCACGCCGAGCGCATCGCCCTGCCAGCCGTCCGCGACGCTGTTGAAGAACACGTCGATCGACGGCCGGTACGGCGTTTCGGCCGGATGCCGCGTATAGCCGAGCACGCCGCGCGGCGACAGCATCAGATGGTCGTTGGTCGCCGCGAGCAGCACCGCACCGGCCTCGGGCACGCTGCCCTGCCGCGCGACGCGCACCGGCAGCCGCGTATAGCCGTCGAGCCATTCGGCCATGCCGTACGCGAATGCCTGGTCGACGTGCTGGACGATCACGATCGCCGCCGGAAAATCGGCCGGCAGCGCGCGCAGCAGCGCGGTGAGCGCGGTCGGGCCGCCCGCCGACGCACCGATCGCGACGAGCGTCGGCTGTCCGCGCGTGGGGGCCGGCCCCGGTGGCACAAGCGCCGTGGTGCGGCTTTCGAGCAGCCGGCCGATCTGGTCGATCTTCGCGAGCAGCGCCTGCGGCGATGCGTCGGTCGACAGCCCGAGCGCGAGCGTCGGCGTGTCGACCGCGTCGAGCGCGCCGGCGCCCATCGCCTCGTACACCGACGACGTGTTCGCGCTGACGCTCGCCGTCACGATCAGGATCGCGCACGGCGCGCGTGCCATGATCCGGCGCGTCGCGGCGACGCCATCGACCTTCGGCATCACGAGGTCCATCAGCACGACGTCGGGCGGATGCGCGACGCAGAAATCCACCGCCTCGTCGCCATCGGTCGCGACCCACAGCACGCGATGATCCGCGCGCAGCGCGATCACGCGGCGCAGTGCCTCCACGGCCAGCGGCAGATCATTGACGATACCGATGTTCATCCGCGCGCATCTCCGATCAGGTCGTGCACGGCATCGAGCAACGCCTCGTCGTGGAAGCTGCTCTTCGCGAGGTAGTAATCGGCGCCGGCGTCGAGCCCGCGGCGGCGATCCTCGTCACGATCCTTGTACGACACGATCATCACCGGCACGCGCTTGAGCATCGGGTCGCCCTTGATCAGCGTGACGAGTTCGATGCCGTCCATGCGCGGCATGTCGACGTCGGTCACGACGAGATCGAACGCATCGCTGCGCACCGCGTTCCACCCTTCCATCCCGTCGACCGCGACCGTCACGTCGTAGCCGCGCTTTTCCAGCAGCTTGCGTTCGAGCTCGCGCACCGTCAGCGAATCGTCGACGACGAGCACGCGGCGGCGCCGGTCGGCGAGCGCGAGCTGCGGATCGCGCGTGAGCCGCGCGAGCTGGCCGCCGCGCACGAGCTTGTCGACCGAGCGGATCAGGTCCTCGACGTCGACGATCAGCACCGGGTCGCCGTTCTCGAGCAACGCGCCGGCCGCGATGTTCTGGATCTTGTGCAGGCGGCTGTCGAGCGGCTGCACGACGAGCATCCGCTCACCGAGGAAACGGTCGACCGCGACGCCGTACAACTCCGGCTCGCCGCCGACGACCACGACCGCCGTGCTCGCGCGCGCCACGTCCGGTTCGCCCGCATCGAGCAGCTGGTGCGCGGCGACGAGGCCCACGCGCCGGCCGTCGAACGGAAAATGCGGCTGCCCTTCGAGCACGTCGATGTCGTCGTGCGCGAGTTCGAGCGTGCGGCGCACGTGCGCGAGCGGGAATGCATAGGGTTCGCCGCCGACTTCGACGAGCAGGCTGCGGATCACCGACAGCGTGAGCGGCAACTGCAGCACGAAGCGCATGCCGGCCCCCGGCTCGTTGAAGATCCGCACCGCGCCACGCACGCCGCGCACCATCTCCTGCACCGCGTCGGGACCGACGCCGCGGCCCGATAC